>JANXDG010000075.1 GCA_025059805.1 Endomicrobiia bacterium | reverse complement strand
AGGTATTATTTTAACTTCAACTAAAGCATCTCCCTTTGGATAAAATCCATGTTTAGAAACTTTAATATCTATTTGCATCCCTATTTTTCTTAACCAAAAACAAAAAACTTTATCAATGAAATCAACTGAAGGTGCCCATTTACCATAAGTTGCCCCTCCTACGATTTTTATTTCTAATGGATACTTAAATCCTACAATTAATAAACTCTGTAAAACCAGTCCAACAGAACCTGCTGTAGAGATTTTTATTTCAAGAGATATATTTTTGACTTCTTGTGGTGAAAAATAAATTTCTTGGGAGCCTTTATATGCACCTTTGACTTCTGCATTTGAAAGCTTTGATGCTGCTAATATACACTGAAGGTGTTGTTCTTGGAGTCCTGGATTTGGTCGGTTTTTTCTTATGTTTGTAATATGGAAAGGTTTTTTGAAAAGACAAGAAAGGCCTAATGCTGTCCTTAAAACTTGTCCTCCACCAACTGAACCGTCTATTTCTGTTTTCATTATTTTATCTTTCTTGCATTTTTACTGGAAAATTTTATATATTAGCAAGCCTATTATATTAATAAATCTTAAAATGATTTCCTATAAGTTATGATAAAAATTCCAAAAGTAATGTCAACACAACATCCTGATAATGTTAACATTCCATTTTTTGCTGAAAGTTCTGATATGTCAGGTGATGATGAGGTACAAGAAGCATACTACGCTTTTTCACATTTAGGTTGTGATGAACAGATGTGGGATTCTGAAGGTAAAGAAGTTGATGATTTTGTTGTAAGAAAACTTTTAAGTAAATATCCACATTTTTTTAAACAACATCGTTTAGGTCAAGATGTTTTTATAACATTGCGTCTTCCCAATCCTTCAATTGAAAAAACTGAAGCGAAAATTTTAGTTGAAGCATTAGAGAGTATACCAAGATCAGCTGATGCTGCAAAGTTGTTTTATAACGACTTAACATATCCACCTATATTTGAAGTTATCTTACCTATGACAACTTCAGATGAAGAACTAAACAGAGTATACTATTTTTATAAAAACTTTATTTCAGGAAAACAGTATCAACAAATTTATCCAGGAGATATAAGCATAGCAAATTGGGTAGGAAGCTTTAATCCTGAAAGTATAAATGTTATACCATTGATAGAAGATATAGATACAATGCTTAAAGCAGACAAAATCATTATTTCATATCTTGAAAACAAACAAATAGATTATCTTCGTGTATTTCTTGCTAGATCAGATCCTGCATTAAACTACAGCATGATAAGTGCTGTTTTAGCTAATAAAATAGCATTAAAAAGTCTTGAAGATGTGTCTAAAAATACAGGAGTAAAAATTTATCCCATAATAGGTATGGGTTCTCCTCCATTCAGGGGAAATTTAACACCTTGTAATGTAGATAAAGTACTGCAAGAATATTCTTCAGTTGAAACATTTACAGTCCAATCAGCATTTAAGTATGATAATCGGGTTGAAGATGTGATAGCTGCTATTAAAAAAATAAAAAATTTCATACGTGTTCCTATAAAAGAATTAGATAAAGAGTTGGCATTAAAATTTATTGAAAAATCTAAAGTAGAATATCAAAGAATTATTGAGAAAATTGCAGCGCTTATTAATGAAATTGCTTCGTTTATTCCCCAACGAAGAACAAGAAAACTACATATTGGACTTTTTGGTTACACAAGGAAACTTGGTAAAATTAAACTTCCGCGAGCAATAAGTTTTTGTGCTGCATGTTATTCAATAGGTTTACCTCCAGAGATAATAGGATTAAGTGCTTTCAATAAAGAAGAACTAAATCAATTAAAACAATTATATACCAACTTAGAATTTGATATTGCTTGTGCTATAAAATATTTTAATTCCAACTGTTTAGAATTGTTTGACACCGAAATTAAAGAGATTGTTATTAAATCATTAAACTTAATTAACACATTAGACTTAGAAACTTCAATTAATACTGAACACAAAGAAATAACTGATAGAATCATTAAAGAAATAAAACAACCAATAACTTCTAACATTACTGAGTTGATTATAGAAGCAGCGCATCTGAGAAAATTTTTAGGATGAAAATATAATGTGGAAGGAGAGTAGAAACTACATAGATGAAATATTTTTACATAGTTGCAGGACTCATAATATATATGTGTATAGGTAGTGTATATGCATGGAGTTTATTTAGGAAACCTTTAGAACAGCTTCTTAATATTTCTTCTACTCAAAGTGGATTACCTTATACACTACTACTTTTATTGTTTTCTTTCACAATGCCATTTGGTGGGCAAATATTACAAAAGTTTGGTATAATAAAAACCATAATGCCAGGAGCCTTAATGCTTTCGACAGGATTGATATTGTCTGGATTTTTAAAGAGTATTACTGCAATTTCTATTTTATATGGAGTAGTTGGTGGTATAGGTGTGGGATTAATTTATGGAGTCCCTGTAGCAGTTGTTGCAAAATGGTTCCCAGAAAAAAAGGGAACTTATATGGGCATTACACTTGCTGGATTTGGTTTATCACCGTTTGTTACTGCACATCTCTCAAAACGTTTGCTGGACTTATATGGTCCATTTGATACTTTTAAAATTTTAGGTGTTATCTATTTTTTGGTAATCACAATTTTCTCTCTTATTTTAAAAATGCCACAAAAAGAAGAAATATCTACTGGTAATAATACTCAACAACACTTACGTGAATTAACTTCTAAAGAGATGCTTAAGACAAAAGAATTTTATGGATTGTGGCTATGTTTTACTATAGGTTCAACTATTGGGTTAACAATGATAAGTATCACAAGTCCTTTTGCTCAAGAAGTGGTAAAGGTTAAAAGTTCACAAGCAGCGTTTTTTGTAGGTATTTTTTCTGTATTTAATGGTTTGGGTAGGCCTTTGTTTGGCTTTTTAGTTGATAAAATTAGAAGTTTTTTAACTATTATTATATTGTTTTTAATTATTATTATATCGTCAATCTTAGGATTTTTTATTAAAGAAGATGCTGTTTTGTTATTCTTTATTGTTTTTGCTTTATTTTATTTAATTTTAGGAGGTTGGCTTTCAACCGCACCTGCAAGTACTTCTTGGTTTTTTGGTACAAAAAACTATGCGTCAAATTATGGTATTGTGTTTACAGCATATGGTGTAGGAGCATTCTTGGGTAACATGATAAGTGGCAGTTTGAAAGATATTTTAGGTTCTTACTATTACATTTTTTATCCAACACTTTTTTTAGGTTTTTTAGGTATTTTAATTTCTATCTTAACACTTAGAAATGTAAAAACCTCTACACTTTAAAATGAGTCTCTTACCAGATATAAAGCTTGGTATTATCGGTGGTGGGCAGTTAGGCAAGATGTTGTGTTTGTCTGCTCGTAGTTTGGGAATATACAAAATAATAATACTTGATCCCGATCCTAACTGTCCTGCAAGTAAACTTGCTGATGAACATATAATTGATAAATGGAATTCAGAGAAAGGTATATTAGAACTTGCAAATAAAGTAGATATTATCACATATGAAGTTGAGCATACTAATGTAGATGTTTTAGAAAAATTAGAAAAAAATAAAAAACTGATCCGCCCATCAAGCAAAATATTAAAAATCATTAATAATAAACTTCTACAAAAACAGTTTTTGTTAAAAAACAAACTCCCTACTGCAGAATTAATAAAAATCAATCCTAAAAAGGAAGATTTTAGAAACATAAAACTTCCTGTTGTACAGAAAACTTGTAAAGGTGG
>JANXDG010000070.1 GCA_025059805.1 Endomicrobiia bacterium | reverse complement strand
AAAAAATAAAAGTTTTAAATTTTTTCCCCTCATTTAAATTTCCTACCAACAACGATCACATCTTTACCAACATATTTCTTACCAGTATTAGGATTATACGCCTCAAAGTAAACAATATACACACCTGTGGGCGCACGAGTGATACCATCTGCCATTTTCCCATCCCAAGTGATACTTCCTGTTCTTACTCCTGCAAACATTGTAATATCTCCATTTGGTAACCTATCTCTATCCAAAAGTTTTATGATCTCTTTACCTGAAATATCATAAATAACAACTGTTTTCTTTGCATCAAAATCATCAATATTAAAATTGATTTTGACAAAATTTTTATTTGCATCCTCTGGACAAAATGGATTTGTGTCTTCATCCACTTCTACAACTTTTTCTGTTTCTGAAATAACTTCTTTATATCCATATCCCTTAGTGTTTATTTTAGAGTAAAACCAGTCATATAAAGAATTCGTATCTTTTGGCAGTCCCATAAAATCTCTATAACGTTGTATTGAAGCACCATCACGTTTCGCACCATCAGACCAGTCAACCAATGCGAGCTGAATTTCTTTATCGTTCTTTCCATCAACACCAATATCCGGTCCCTCTACCCACATAAGTGTGCTTTTCATAATGTTATATGCACTAATTGCATCTACTCCCATATCACCATCACGGTTAGACCAACCTACAGCGTCTATCCATTGTCCATCAGGAGTAGTAATATATAAAATACCATCTGAATTATATAACCCTTCAGTACTCGTACTATAAAAATTCCAGTATGTACTTTTCTGGATAGCATCAGGATCGCTTGAATTCATCGTTATGACAATGATATCACCACGTTGATAACTTCTTGATGGTAAAGTTTTAATAACCTGTTTAGGGAAACCGGAAATCACTTTCCACCCACCATAATCACCTGTATACGAAACAAAAATTTCAATCCAGTCTTTCGTACCTGTTTCTCCAGGTGCAACTTCAGTTATAACAAGTGGCGGTAAACTATATACTTTAACGGTTCCTATTAAAAATAATATTAAACAATAACATGCCTTAGGGGGTCTCATAATCTTTTCATCAAACTCTCTATTTTAAAGGTTACGCACTTCCTTATGGTTACTTTATAGTAATACCAACAGACACTGTCCATCCAAGATCTTGGTTTTGTCTTACACCTAGTGAGATATCAAAATTTCTCTGAATAAACCTCATCCCTGAAGAATAGCACGTCATATTTTTCTCTGTCGAAACTTCGTATCCTGTAATAATTATAAAATTCTTTAATAGTTCTGCTTCAATATTTGTTGTGATAAAACTGGAAAAATTTTTGTTATACGAAACAGCTAAAAATGTTCTATATTCAGGTAAAAAGTATTTTAACCCTATACCAGAAATATAGGAGCTATCCTTTGTAACAGTTACACCGGATAGGCACCCAAAATGTAATTCTGCAGATCTAAGAGATAATACATAAATAATTCCAAATTTGAATCCAAATGAATAAAAATCTTTATCAAGTTTTATTTTACCACCTCCTAAATCAATACCACAATACAAGCCAGAAGTAAATACTTCTTTACCAAAACTCGTGTGAAAAAATAAACTATACAAACTTTCTTTCCTCATGCTGGTCAGTTCCTCATCTACTAGTTCTGTCTCACCAAGATTGCTATATTTAAACTTAAATCCTAAGTTACTAAATCTTTTCGGTAAAAACAATGATAATGATGTTAAATTTTCTTTTAACCTCCAGACTGTATTGTTAAACGAAAAACTTTTCTTATTATACATACCGCAGCCTGCAGGATTATTCCCTATCCCGTCCTTACCTTCGCATAACACTTGCAAAGTTTGCATAAATACCGTTTCTTCAACAGAATGTGGTAAAAACATGGTCTCAACCAAACCATTTAACTGATTATGTAATAGTAAAAAAGGGATTAAATAATTACCTAACAATGATTTTTTTAACATAATCCTTGCTAAACTCAAAACTCTTCACTCTTAAAATTCCGTAATAAAGTCCTTCTTTAATCTCGTTCGGTATACTAATCTCAACCTTATTTTCTACACCTGCAATAAAGTTTAAATTTTCTTCATACATTCTTATACCATATAGCGAAATAAGTAAAAACTTGACTTCTTTGACACCCCTATTCGGTGTAAACTTTATGTTCAATTTTTTACTTACTGGATTTGGATAAAATATTATAGCTTCCACCAACTCATCAGAAGTTGAAATCACTTTTTCAGCTACAGCTTTTTTATACAGCCTTAAAAACTCCTTATAAAATACTTCTGCAACTTCTCTTGATTCTATCACAAGTATATTTTCATAATTCCATCCAACAGTGGACGAAGACAACCCCTGCTCTGACCAGTTAGCAGAACCGCAAATAACTTTAGGACTTGCACCATAAGGGTCTACAACACAAAATTTGTGGTGCATAAGACCGTCACCGCTTGTAAGCGTGTGTCTACTATCATACCAAATATCAACACCTTTAGTCCTTAATTCCGTAAATACTGAGTTACCCGAAGCGTTATCATCTACAATACCAGATACGGCTACATTGTTGTCAACTAATTTCAATAAGATTTCTTTTAAAGCCTGTTCTGTAAACCATGCGACAGCAAAATATAGACTTCTAACTTTAACTTTTCCTTCTATTTTATCATACCAGTTTTCTATTAACACATCTTTAAGTTCTGGATTTTGTGAATATGGATTGAAATAAACACTAACTTTTGTTCCGTCTGAAAGTGTCACAGATTTCCCATTAAAATCGTTTATATTACCTGTATTATTCCACATATACCAAAACGCTTTTTCATAAATTTCTGCAAGATCTTTTGAAAAAATTTCTATTGCAAAATTATCCTGCTCATAAGTTGCAGAGATTGTAAAATTGTAGGAACCAGTCCACACTTTTGAACTTTTCACAACTACAAATTTGTTGTGCATAAGTCTT
>JANXDG010000001.1 GCA_025059805.1 Endomicrobiia bacterium | reverse complement strand
TTTAGGTTCTATAAATTTGGGTAAGATGGTAGTTTATAAAGATGATAATCCTGAGGTTGACTGGGAAAAACTAAGATATGTGACAGAGACAGCAGTACATTTCTTAGACAACGTAATTGACGCAAATCAATATCCAGTTGAAAAAATTAAGGAAATGACATTAGCAAACAGAAAAATAGGTTTAGGTGTGATGGGGTTTGCAGATATGTTGTTTCAATTAAGAATTTCTTATAATTCTAAAGAAGCTTTAGCATTAGCAGAAAAAGTTATGAGTTTTATAAAAAAGGTTGCAGTTGAAACTTCAGAGAAATTAGCAGAGAAACGAGGACCGTTCCCAAATTTTGAAAAAAGTATTTTTAAAAATGGAAAACCAAGAAGAAATGCTACACTTACAACTATAGCACCTACAGGTTCAATAGGCATAATTGCGAACGCTTCAACTGGGATAGAACCTGTTTTTGCGTTAGCCTTTGTAAGAAAAAACATTTTAGGTGGAGAAGAACTTTTTGAGATAAATCCTTATTTTAAACAAGCTTTAATTGAAGAAGGATTGTATTCTGAAGATTTAATAAAAGAAGTTGTGCAAAAAGGTAGTATTAAGGACATAAAAGGTATTCCCGAATCTTTAAAAAAGATATTTGTCACAGCGCTAGATATTCCGCCTGAGATGCATGTACGAATGCAAGCTGCGTTTCAAAAATATGTAGATAACGCTGTTTCAAAAACAATAAATTTACCAAATTCTGCTACAAAAGAAGATATTGCGAAAGTTTATCTTTTAGCATATAAACTTGGATGTAAAGGTGTAACTGTATATAGAGATGGTTCTCGTGCAGTACAGGTTTTAAACGTTGGAGTAACTAAGAAAGAGGAAGAAAAGGTGAAACCTGAACCAAGAGTAAGACCAAGAATTGTTTCAGGTAAAACCATAAAGATGGTGACAGGTTGCGGGAATATGTATGTTACGATAAACGAAGATGAGTTTGGTCCTTGTGAAGTTTTCACATCATTAGGTAAAAGCGGTGGTTGTACTTCATCACAGTCAGAAGCTATAGGAAGGTTAATTTCTTTAGCGTTAAGAAGTGGAGTAAAACCTGAGAAAATAATTGAGCAACTCAAAGGTATAAGGTGTCCATCACCTGTGATATTTCAAGGTGAGTCAATATTTTCTTGTGCAGATGCTTTATCAAAAGCGTTAGAAATATATCTAACCGAAAAAAAAGAACCGTCTTTGTTCGATGTTAGTAAACCAAAAAAGAACAATTCTGATTTAGGTTTAAATCCACAATGTCCTGAATGTGGTAGCAAGTTAGAAATAGGTGAGGGATGCGCAACTTGTCTTTCTTGTGGCTATTCTAAATGTCTGTAAAGTATGATTTAAATTGACTCCCATTATTGAATTTTTTCTCTTATTATTGTATTCACTTTTCTACTTATTAACTCTGAACGAGAAACTATCAACTTTGAACTAATTTTTCTGTCCCCGTAGCTCAACTGGTAGAGCAGCGGACTCTTAATCCGTTGGTTGGGAGTTCGACTCTCCCCGGGGACAAGTTAGTTAAGTGCACAAGAGCACAAGTACATAAGAGCATAAGGGAGTAATGGTGTTAAAAAGTGATATTGCAAGGATATAAAAAACTTAAGGTGTGGCAAAAAGCACATCAACTTGCATACAAGATATACAATTTTACAAAATGTTTCCCCAAAGAAGAAGCGTACGGTATAACCTCACAATTAAGACGTGCAGTGTTGTCAATACCTACGAATATCGTTGAAGGATATGGTAGACAGAATAAAAGAGAGCTAAAACAATTTGTTAATATAGCATTAGGTTCAATAGCAGAAGTTGAGTATTTGTTAGATTTTTCTTTGATTTTAGGTTATTTAAAAGAAGCAGATTATATAGAACTTCAACAATTAAGAGAAGAGGTTACAAAGATGTTATGGAAATTCTATAAAAAATTGTAATGAAGTATTTATCGTTCTGGTGCTCTTTAGCTCTAACACTCTTGGAACTACTATGATGCTAAATGATAAAGAAATAAAAAAATATGTAGAACAGTATAAAATGATAGAACCGTTTGAAGATAATCGTGTTGTACTGATGCAATTTTCTACTTCAGCTGCTAATATAAGTTGGGGTGTATCTTCCTATGGGTACGATCTAAGATTAGCAGATGAGTTCTTAGTTCCCCAAGAAACACAAGATATTACTGTAGATCCTAAAAATTTTGATGTGTCAAAGTTTGATAAAATCAAAACGAAAGAATATATAATTCCAGCAAATAACTTTGTTTTGGGTAGATCATTAGAATATTTTAGAATTCCTCGTGATATTTTAGTTATAGTTTTTGGGAAATCAACTTATGCACGGTGTGGTTTGGTTGTTAACATTACACCACTTGAACCTGAGTGGGAGGGATATATTACTATTTCAATAATAAATCCGCTTAATCATAAAATTAAAATTTATGCGAACGAAGGTATCGCACAAGCAGTGTTTATAAAAGCAGATAAACTTTGTGAAATTTCTTACAAAGATAAAAAAGGGAAATATCAAGCGCAAAAAGATATCACGGTAGCGAAATAATATGTTGATGTGTAGATGCACTAATTAGATTAGCTTAGTAAAATATACGTATAGATTATCTACACAAACTGTTTATTACTAAAACAATTAAATAAACGGAGGGACATATATATGGCGTTTTTTATAGGTAGAGATAAAGAAGCAAGAAGAGCATATGGTTTTGACGAAGTATCAATTGTACCTGGTAACATAACAGTTGACCCAGAAGATACCGACACAACCGTAGATTTTTGCGGATACAAGTTAAGAGTTCCAATGATAGCTTCTGCAATGGACGGTGTTGTAGATACAAAGATGGCAGCAGAATTGGGTAAACTTGGAGCGTTAGGTGTACTAAATTTGGACGGTATATATACGAGATACAAAAATCCTTATGAACAAATTGAAAAAATTGTAACTGCTACTGATGATAAAGCAACAGAGATAATACAACAGATTTATAAAGAGCCTGTAAAAGAAGATCTAATCTATGAAAGAATAAAGGAAATTAAAAAAGAAAAAGTTTTATGTGCTGTCTCTACTGTACCACAGAATGCTCCAAAATATATAAAAATTGCAAAAGAAGCAGGTGCTGACATTTTTGTTATACAAGCAACAGTTGTAACTGTGAAACATTATTCTTCAAAATATGGATGTGTAGATTTAGAAAAAATTTGTAAAGAAAGTGGATTACCTGTTGTTGTCGGTAATTGTGTAACATATAAAGTTGCATTAGAACTTATGGAGATAGGAGCTTGTGCGGTACTTGTTGGTGTTGGTCCAGGCGCTGCGTGTACTACGAGACAAGTTTTAGGCATAGGTGTACCTCAGATAACCGCTACAGTAGATTGTGCCAAAGCAAGAGATTTTTATTTTAAAAAGACAGGTAGATATGTTCCTATAGTGACAGATGGCGGTATGATTACAAGTGGAGATATTTGTAAATCTTTTGTTGCAGGTGCTGACTTGGTAATGTTTGGTTCAGGTTTTGCAAAAGCAAAGGAAGCGCCAGGGAAAGGTTATCACTGGGGTATGGCTATGCCACATTTTTATCTTCCTAGGGGTGCGAGGATTTATGTTGGCACTACTGGTACATTGAAAGAGATTTTGTTTGGTCCTTCAAAAACAGATGATGGCACACAGAATTTAGTTGGTGCGTTAAAAACCTGTATGGGCAATGTTGGTGCAAAAACTATTAAAGAACTTCAACTTGCACAACTTATAATAGCGCCAGAGATTAAAACCGAAGGTAAAAGATATCAAAAAGAACAAAAGGTGGGTATGGGTAAATGAGTGAATGTGTGGATGAGTAGATGTGCGAAATTACATTACTATGAAAACACATAAAGATTTAGATATTTGGATTGAAAGTATAGAACTAGTGAAGGAAATATACGCTATTTGCAGTTTGTTTCCAAAGGAAGAAAAATATAATTTAGCTGCACAGATAAAACATTCTGCTGTTTCTATCCCAAGTAATATAGCAGAAGGAGCAGCAAGAAGTTCAAAAAGAGAGTTTATCCATTTTTTGTATATCTCATTAGGTTCGCTTGCTGAATTAGAAACGCAGCTTATTATAGCACGACAATTAAACTTTTTGAATAACGATAACATTTTTAGTGAAATAGAGAAAAACCGTAGGAAGATTCTAAATTTTATAAAATATCTCAAAAACAAAAAATAATTAGCTATGACAACACATTTACACATTCACACGTCAACACATCTACATCTATGATACTAATTCTTGATTTTGGTTCGCAATATACTCAACTTATAGCAAGAAGAATAAGAGAGTTAAATGTATATTGTGAAATACATCCGTATAATATAGTTGATGGTTCACGGTTCATAGTTCATAGTTCAGAGGTTAGTATTAGTAAAGACATAAAAGGTGTAATATTTTCAGGCGGACCTGACAGTGTTTATGAGAAAAACTCGCCAAAGATTAATCTTGCTGCTTTAAATTTTTTCTTAGATAAAAAAATTCCTGTCTTAGGAATATGTTATGGGATGCAACTTATAACTCATCTGTTAAAAGGAAAAGTTGTAAAAGGTGAAATTCACGAATACGGACTTGTAAAAATAAAATTTTCAGATAAAAGCGAGATTTTTTCCGACGTTCCTGAAGAAT
>JANXDG010000054.1 GCA_025059805.1 Endomicrobiia bacterium | reverse complement strand
ATTTTTCTTGTAGGACTAATTTTATCTTTAGCTTATTTATCTCACAAAAGTGTGTTTATCAATAATAATTTATCCCAAAAGCGGACAAATTTTGTGTTATTCGGTATTGACGGTGTAAAAGAAGCAGTACATTCAGATACTATTATATTACTAAGTTATTCGCATAAGTCAGGTGTGATGGATTTAATTTCTATCCCAAGGGATTTATATGTTGATGTTGAAACACTTCGTTATCGTAAACTTGCAGAAGTTTTCGCATATTTTTATTTTCAGAAGAAGGATTTAGAGTATACAGCTAAAGAAGTTACAAATGTGCTACAGAATAAAGTGTTATCTTGTGATGAAGGATATATACCAGTTCACTACTTTTTGGTAATTGATTATGAAAAGTTTAAAACATTAATAGATCTTTTAGGAAAAATTAAAATTGTTGTTACAGAACCTATGCATTATGATGATTTTGCTGGAAATTTACACATTCATTTTGAACCTGGCATATATCATATGGATGGTAAACAAGTGTTAGAATATGTACGCTATAGAGATAGCGTAGGAGATCTCGGTAGGATTTCACGACAGCAAATCTTTATTAAAGCTTTAATTTCAAAAGTTTTATCACCGCAAAGTTGGTATAAAATTCCTATTTTATTGTTCAACCTTAAAAAATGTTTTGTAACAAACATTAACTTTTGGGAATTTATAAATATGGTTTTAGAATTCAAAAATTTAAAATTTACAAATTTAAGATTTTCAACATTACCAACCAGACCTAAAGGAAGATATCTTGAACTTGAAGAAATAACGGTTCAATCACTTATTGACTATCTTGAAGATAAACAGAAAGAATTTGTGGTTCAAAATCGGCATATTATGTTGAAGATATACAATGCTTCTGGTAGGCAAAAACTTGCTAAAGAAGTAACAAATTTTATGCGTGACAACGGCTATGATGTTATTGACTGGGGTAATTGGTATTGTAAACAGCCAAAAAGTAGAATAATTGATTATACTAACAATCTTAAAACTGTCAACAGCATATGTGAGTTATTAAATATCTATGATATAACTGCTGCGTACACACATACGAATTCAATGCCAGAGCTACAGTCAACCATTATTGTAATTTTAGGAGAAGATTTTGAATTACCTCAAACTATGCTATCAGGGGGAAGAAAAAACTAACAATGGAAATGATTAATATTTTAACCACGGCAGTACAGATGAACGCGTCTGACATTCACATAGTAGTTGGTAAACCACCTATGGTAAGAGTACGTGGTGAACTCATCCCTATACCTGACTATGCCACAATTACGAGTGAAGAAAGTAAAAGATTGATCTATTCAATACTTTATGATGAACAGAAACGAAAGTTTGAAGAAGAACACGAACTTGACTGTTCAATACAGATAGCAAAAGTTGCACGGTTTCGGGTTAATGTGTTCCTACAGAAATATGGAGTAGAGGCTGTATTAAGAGTTATCCCGTCACAAATACCAACACCTGAGGAAATAGGGCTTACTCCAGAAATTGTTAAACTGGCGGATTTACCACGAGGGTTGGTTCTTGTTACTGGTGCGACTGGTTCAGGAAAATCTACCACTTTGGCTTGTTTGATTGAGTTAATAAATCAAAAATACAAAAAACATATTTTAACTATTGAAGATCCAATAGAATTTGTTTACGAAAATAAGAATTCTGTGATAAGACAGCGTGAAGTAGGAATTCATACGAAAAGTTTCGCTACTGCGTTAAAATATGCACTAAGGCAAGATCCTGATGTTATTCTAATAGGAGAGATGCGCGATTTAGAAACAATATCCGCAGCGTTAACAATCGCAGAAACGGGACATTTAGTTTTTGCAACATTACATACACAAGATGCAGCACAAACTGTTGACCGTATAATAGATGTCTTCCCGGCACATCAACAACAGCAGATAAGAATTCAACTTTCTTCAACCTTGAAAGCTGTGATTTCACAAGTTTTATTACCAAGGAAGGATGGGTTTGGACGTATCGCAGCGCGTGAGGTTATGATTGTAACACCTGCAATTGCTAACCTTATCAGGGAAGGGAAAACACATCAGATATACACTGCTATTGAGACTGGTGCTAAGTATGGTATGATTAGTTTAGA
>JANXDG010000083.1 GCA_025059805.1 Endomicrobiia bacterium | reverse complement strand
TTCAGAATAAAATTTTTTATTAAAACCTTTTAAGTCAACAGTTACTGCATCTACATATTTAAGTATTTCTTTTAGAGGTTCAGGATTTATAGAACCATTTGTATGAAACAAAACCTTAAGACCTTTCTGTTTTGCTATTTTCGCTATATCTAACATATATTCGTAAAAAACTGTTGGTTCATTTATACTGTGAGAGATAGATTTACAACCAGCTTTTATTGCCTGATTAACTACTTCTTGTGGGGTGTAGCTTTTGTGTGGTAGTTCTTCAAAAGTTCTTTGTGTGATGTGCCAGTTATGACAGTGTTTACAACGGAAGTTACAACTTGCCGTATATACACAAAGGTTTTTATGTCCGGGGATTAAGTGATACATTGGTTCAAGTTCTATGGGGTCAATTTGGAGTCCTACAGGTTTGCCATACACAAGAGAGTAGAGTTTTCCGTTTTGGTTTTCTCTTATACGGCAAAACCCGCGTTTATCTTCATCAATTATACATCTTCTAAAACATAATTCACATTGGATTTTGTTTGTGTGGATTGTCTTGTAAAACATTGCTTCTTTTAAGGTGTTTTTTGGCAGCTGTTGAGTAGAAGTCATAGTAGAAAATGTTAGTAAAAATAAAAGTATTAACTTACCCATCTCATCTTCCCAACCTTTCCCACCACTCTACTTCCCGATGTTCCCGATGCGGGTTTGGGAATAGGTTGAAAAATCAACCTGATTCCGTCCCAGCGTCGGAATTTGCCGGGATTAGCCTACAGGCGCAAACTTTAAACTCAGGTGTTTTTGAATACTTGTCAAGTTCTGAATGTGTTAGGATATTGGCGTAGAAATGAAATGGTATAAAAATTGTTCCTTGCTGAATGTTGTTGCTTAGTTTTGCTTTCAATACTACAGTTCCTCTGCGTGAGACAATTTTTACAGTATCTGATTCGTTAATTTTTAATTTTTCAGCATCAGTTTTGTTCATAATAAAATACGGCTCTTTTACGATTTCTTTTAATCCTTTAACTTTTGATGTCATTGTTCTTGAATGATATTCTTGAAGGATTCGCCCTGTAGTGAGTAAAAACGGATATTCTTCGTCGGGAAGTTCCGCTGGTGGTTTGTAGGTTACAATTTTAAGCAGTCCTTTTCCTCGTTTAAACTTTCCTATATGTAGAGTTTCAGTTCCAGGATGGTCTTCAGAAGGACAGGGCCACTGAATTTTTTCTTTAGAAAGTAATCTTTTCGGTGTAATTCCTTTATAAATCTCAACTGTGCTGTTTATCTCTTCAAGTATATCCCAGACCGTTTTGTAGTTCCAGTTGTAGCCAAACCTGTTTGCTATAAGTTGTATTATTTCCCAGTCAGTTTTTGCTAAAGTTTTGTTTTCAACACATTTTTGTATAGCTTGTACTCGTCGTTCTGTATTAGTAAAAGTTCCTTCTTTTTCATAAGAGCACAATGCAGGTAATACAACATCAGCATATTCACATACTTCAGTAAAAAATATATCTTGTACAACAAGAAAATCTAATTTTTCTAACGACTTTCTTAAATTTGATGTGTCAGGTTCAGCTATAAGTGGCATTTCACCAAGAATATACATAGCTTTTATTTTACCAGTGTTTATATTTTCAAACATTTCTGTCATAGTAAGACCTGGTTTGTCTGGTAAACCTTTTTCATTCCAGAAAGTTTCAAATTTTTCTATTGTAGTTTTATCTATCACTTTATTATATCCAGGATAAAAACTTGGTAGACACCCCATATCACAAGCACCTTGGACATTATTTTGTCCTCGTAAAGGTGCAAGACCTGAACCTTTTTTACCAACTTGTCCTGTAAGTAAAGCTAAGTTGGATATTGCGAAAACAGTTTCTGTTCCAGTAGTATGTTGTGTTATTCCCATAGACCACAAAATTATACTTGTGGTAGATTTTGCGTAAAGTTGTGCAACTTTCCTTAAATCTTCAATTTTAACATTTGCAATTTTTTCAACTTCTGATAAATCAAATTTTTCTATATATTGTTTGAACTCATCAAACCCTTCAACTTGAAGGCTAATAAATTCTTCATTATAAAGTTTTTCATCGACAATAATTTTTGCAAGTGCGTTAAACACAACAATATCGCTTCCGTAGCGTGGTTGAATATAAACATCAGCAATTTTTGCAAGGTCAATCCTGCGAGGATCTATAACTATAAGTTTAGCACCTCTATTTTTTGCTTTTTTTATCCTGTAAAAAGTTACAGGTTGTGTTTCAGAAACATTTGTTCCTACAACTATAATACAGTCTGAATACTTCTCAATTTCTTCAAGCGAGTTTGACATAGCAGCAGAACCTAAAGTTTCGTTTAATGCAACTACTGAAGGTGCATGACATAACCGTGCACAATGGTCAATATTGTTTGTTTTTATAACAACACGGAAAAATTTTTGAAACAAATAGTTTTCTTCGTTTGTACACTTTGCTGAAGCAATTGCTGCGATAGAGTCAGCTCCGTAGGTCTCTTTGTAAAATTTAAGTTTTTGATATATAACTTCAACAGCTTCCTGCCAAGAAGTTTCTATAAATTTCCCATTTTGTTTTATAAGAGGTGTTTTAAGACGAGATTCAGAATGAACATAATCAAACCCAAATTTACCTTTAATACATAAAAACCCTTTGTTGACTGGACTGTCTTTTTGTCCTTTTATTTTTACTATTTGATTGTCTTTTACATAAACTACAACACCACAGCCAACACCGCAATAAGGACAAACAGATTCTACTTTTTTATATTCCCAACTTCTTCCTTTTCTTTCAGCAGAGATTTCTCTTAACGCACCTACAGGACATACCTCTATACAGTTTCCACAAAAGATACATTCTGTATCTTTTAATGGTTCATCAAACCCAGATATTATTTCAACATTAAATCCACGATTTTTATAATCAATAGCGTCACTGCTTACAATTTCACTACAAACTCTAACACACATACCACATAAGATACATTTGTTGTAATCTCTAATTATAAATGGTGTACCATCTTTTTGTGTTCTTTTGCTTTTTTCACCTGTAAATTTTACTTCTTTTATTCCGTACTCATATGCATATTTCTCAAGTAAACACTCGCCAGATTTCTCACAAATTATGCAATCCAGTGGATGGTCTGAAATAAGAAGTTCAAGTGTTATTTTTCTTAATTCTTGAATTTTTTTGGTATTTGTAAAAACTTTCATCCCATCATATACAGGATAGCAACACGAAGCAACAGGTTTTTTTTCACCTTCAACTTCAACTATACATAACCTACATGCGCCATATGGCAGTAATCTGTTGTCACTACATAGATGTGGTATCTCAATACCGTTTTCTTGTGCAACTTCAAGTATTGTTTTTTCTTGTTGTGTAATTATTTGTTTACCGTCTATTTCAATTTTTATTTTCTGTTGCATAGATTGTTGCTTGTTTTACTGTGATAGCCTTGTATTTACATAAAGTAAAACATATTCCACATTTTATACATTTTAGTATATTTATTTTGTGTGTTTGTTTTGTTTTACCTTCAATTGCTTCAACAGGACAGTTTTTAAGACAAACAGTACATCCTACACATTTTGTAGGTTCAATATAGTATTCTATTAACTCTTTACATACTGCTGCTGGACATATTTTATCTACAATATGTGCGATATATTCATCTCTAAAGTATTTTATTGTGGTTAAGACAGGGTTAGGTGCTGTCTGTCCCAGGCCGCATAAACTTGTCTCTTTTATGTAATTACCTAACATTTCAAGTGTTGTTAAATCTTCAACTTCAGCTTTAGCTTTTGTAATTTTTTCAAGTATTTCAAGCATTCTTTTTGTTCCTATTCTACAAGGGACACATTTGCCACAAGATTCTTTCTGGACAAATTCAGTAAAATACCGTGCAAGTTCTACAATACAAACTGTGTCATCAATCACGATCATCCCACCAGAACCCATAATTGAACCTAACTCAGCAAAAGTTTCGTAATCAACTGGTGTATTGAAAAATTCAACAGGGATACAACCACCTGAAGGTCCACCTGTTTGAACACCTTTAATTTTTCTACCATTTAAAGCGCCACCACCAATATCATATACAATTTTAGCAAGTGGTATACCTAACGGAACCTCAACAAGGCCTGTGTTTTTAGTTTTCCCTGCAAGGGAGAAAATTTTTGTGCCACCACTTTTTTCTGTCCCCAACTTTGCAAAATTTTCAGCACCTTCATTGATTATTATTGGGATATTTACAAAAGTTTCAACATTGTTTACACAAGTGGGACTGCCATACAATCCTTTTTCTGCAGGGAATGGTGGGCGTGGTTTTGGCATACCGCGTTTGCCTTCTATAGAGGCGATTAAAGCTGTTTCTTCTCCACAGACAAACGCTCCTGCTCCTTTCTTAAGTTCTATATCAAAATTAAAATTTGTCCCTAAAATGTTTCTTCCACAAAGACCTAAGTTATAACATACTTCTAATGCTTTCTGAATATGTTCAACTGCAATCGGATATTCAGCACGGATATAAAAATAACCTTTTTTTAGCACCAACAGTATATCCACAGATAAGCATACCTTCAATTACTTGAAACGGCACACCTTCAAGTAAAGTTCTGTCCATAAACGCGCCAGGGTCGCCTTCGTCACCGTTGCAGATTATGAATTTCTCATTAGAAGTTTGATTTTTTACTATCTCCCATTTAAGGTAAGTTGGAAATCCAGCGCCACCTCTGCCTCTAAGTTTGGATTTTTTAAGTTCATTGATAACTTTTTCTGAAGTGTAATGTTGAAGAACTTCTAAAAAAGATAAAAAACCACCATTTGCTATATAATCTTCAATACTAAGTGGGTCTATCTCACCACAAAGTTTAAGCACTTTGAATGTTTGGTTTTTAAAAAAACTTTCATCTTTCACAACAAGGTCGTCAAGTATTTGTTTTTTATACACTGATTGTAAAATTCGTTCAACATCGTTTACTGTGACTTTTTGATAAAATACTTCTTTAGTGTCAAATTCAACTTTAATTAAAGGGCCGCCAGAACAAAATTTCTGACATCCTGTAGGGATAAGTTTAATATCTTTATTGTTAGAAATACTTTGTTTAAATTTTTCATACACTTCAATTGCACCAGCTGCTCTACAACCTGTGATACAAACTTTTATTTTTATTCTATTATCAATTGTAGTTTTTAACTTTTTGCAATACTCAGTAAATTCAGAGATGCTGTTAAATTTTGTTGTCATTTTAAACTTTCAAGAATGTTTTTTAATTTGTTTTCATCTAAACTTCCATGGTAGTGAGAGTTTATCATACATACAGGTGCTAAAAAACAACCACCAAGACATGCAACAACCTGTAATGTAAACTTTTTATCTTGTGTAGTTTTCCCATCTTCAAGATGGTAATTTCTTTTTAACATTTCAATAAGTTTAGTTGCACCTTTCACATGACAAGCAGTACCATCACATATACGAATTAAATACTTTCCCCGTTCATTCGTAGAAAACTGAGAATAAAAAGTTAAGATACCGTAGATTTTGCTTTTAGGTATTTCTAACATTTCACAAATTTTATTAAGATAATCCATTGGCACAAAATTAAACTTTTCTTGAAGTAATTGAAGTATCTCAAGGTATGATAATTTGTTTATACGAATGACATCTATAATTTCTTTTAATTTTTCTTCCATAAACTTTTGTTAGAAAAATTTTAATTATGTGGAAACTCTCTTAACATCTCAATTGCATGTAGTATTACATCTGGTAAAACTTCAAACGCATCTTTTGTAGCATTTAAGCTGCCAGGTAGGTTTATTATTAATGTTTTATTTCTAATTCCTGCAAGACCTCTTGAAATTACTGAAGACGGTGTTTTTTCAAAACCTTTGATTCGTAAAATTTCATTTATTCCGGGTAGCTCTTTTTCTATCACTTGTTTTGTTGCTTCTGGTGTGAGGTCCCTTTGTGTGATACCAGTTCCTCCTGTTGTTAAAATTAAATCACAAGATGAACAAAATTCTATAAGTTTTTCCTTTATTTTTTCTATATCGTCGGGAATTATAGTGTAGTTTATCACATTCCAACCTAACTGTAGTGATTTTTCTTTTATATATTTACCACTCTCATCCTCTCTTTTGCCTAAATAACAGCTATCGCTTATAGTTATCACTCCAACATCTATTTTAGGAATTACTTTTATTGTATCACCTTTTTTAACTTCACCACCTTTGATGACTCTTGCAAAAATACCTTCCTTTGGCATTAGACATTTTCCTACTTTTTTATAAATTTCGCAGTAGTTGTGACATTTTTTGCCAATTTCTGAGATTTCTAACAAAACTTCGTTTATTTTAAGTTTATCACCAATTTTTAACAAACGCAAATCAATATTTTCAGTTGTTATATTTTCAGCAAACACACCTGGTTTAATATCTACTTCTTTTCGTAAACAAAAAAATTCTTCGTTCATCCGTTCCCACGAAAGTAAACTTACTTGTTTTGTTGAATTTTGTTGTGCATGGCAGTCACCTTTAACGCCGTAATTTTCAATTAAAATAATTTTGTCTTCTGGATGTTTAACTTCACCCTTTTGTTTTCCAACATTTACTGAAAACACTCTTCCTTTCATCTTCCTTATCTTTCCGACGCGGGGTCGGTTTCTCCTTGGTTTTTCAATAGGTTATTTATTCCAGTATCATATCTTTTATCTTTGCAAGCTCTCTTTGGTAATTTATCCTATCGTTTACAAATTCAGTATAGGATGTTGGATTTATATCCAAATACTCTAAGAAGTCTGTCAGTTTTCTTGTTGCTGGTTTACCAATATATTCGTTATATGAGGAAAATTCCCAGTCCTCTGGTCTTTCTACAAGATACGCCGTTGTCGGATTTAGGTGAATATATCGCGTTAAGTGAAGTAGTTGTTCATTGCTATTTACTATAACGGCTTTAAACCTGCTTTCCCACAATGGTCCCTTCCTTTTGTACTTATAATTGAAATATCCTGTATAACTTCGCAGTACAATATTCATATATCGCGAAAGTATATTATCTTCAAGTGGTGAAACAAGAAGGTGAATATGCGTAGGCATTATACAGTAGGCGATAATTTTTACAATTTTATTGCATTGAGGAACAGAAAGGTTTAGTTTTTCTTCTGCTGTCAGCGTTAGATATTTTGAGAACTTGCATGGAGGTTTAGTTGTATTGTAATACTCCAGAATATCCAGCATTCTTTCAAAGTCCGTTGGTTCGTTAAATATACGGTAACCCGCGATACTTTTTGTAAGTACGTGATATAGTTTATCTTTTGCTAAAAATTTTCGCACCGGCATAGTTTTATACTGAAATTTCAACCGAAAACCGAACCCGCGTCGGATAAGGGTTAAAATATACCTACAATTTTTCCTTCTTCGTCAATATCAATTTTTGTTCCAGCAGGTACTGAGGGTAACCCTGGCATTGTCCGCATCTCACCACATAAAGGATAAAGAAATCCTGCACCAACAGATGCACGAATATCTCGTATTGGAAGAGTGAAATCTTTTGGTCTACCTTTCCAAGTTGGTTCATGAGACAAAGAAAGATGTGTTTTTGCCATACATATAGGTAGTTTATCCCAGCCAAGCTGTGTAAATAATTTTATTTTTTCTTCAGCAAGTGGAGAGTACTGCACATCTTTTGCACCATAAATTTTTGTTGCAATAATATGAATTTTATCCTTAATAGGAATATCAAGTGGATATAAAAATTTGAAGTTGTTTGGTTTATTTGCAGCTTTGATTACTGCATAAGCAAGATCTTTCCCACCTTCACCACCTTTTGCCCATACTTCAGATACAACCGCATCTTCAGCGCCAAACTCTTTTGCTCGTTTCTGTATTAAAGCTAACTCTTTATCAGTATCTGTGGTAAATCTATTTATAGCAACAACTACAGGAACACCATGAAGTAAAGCATTTTCAATTTGTTTTTCTAAATTGCATAACCCTTCTTCAAGAAGCTGTAGATTTTCTTTTGTTAACTCTTCAGGTAATGGCTTTCCTGCAACAACATTTACTTTTCCTGAATGCATTTTTAATGCACGAACTGTACATACCATTACTACACAGTCAGGTTTAAGTCCTGAGTATCTACATTTTATATTCATAAATTTTTCCATGCCACAGTCAGCTCCAAAACCACTTTCTGTGACAACATATTCAGCAAGTTTGGTGGCGATAAGGTCTGCAATGATGGAGTTGTTGCCGTGAGCAATGTTTGCAAACGGTCCTGTATGAACAAAGACAGGTGTGTATTCTGTTGTTTGTAGAAGATTTGGTTTAATAGCATCTTTAAGTAAAACTGTCATAGAACCTGCAACTTTAAGGTCTTCTGCAGTGACAGGTTTGTTATCATAAGTGAACGCAACAACTACACGGGATAACCTTTCCCGCAGGTCTTTAAGCGAAGTTGTTAAGGCAAGTATAGCCATAAGTTCTGACGCAACCGAAATATCAAAACCGCTCATTAGAGGTATACCATCATCAGCACCAGGACCTACACCTATTATGATACTGCGTAAAAATCTATCAGATACATCAACGACATACCTCCATAAAATTTTTTTAGGATCAATTGGTATTTGTCTTCGGTATATAGCATTGTTTAAAAACGCCATACAAAGATTATGTGCTATTGATACAGCATGGACATCACCTGTGAGATGTAAGTTAAAATCTTCCATAGGAAGCACCTGTGAATATCCACCTCCAGCAGCACCACCTTTTATACCAAACACAGGTCCTAAAGATGGTTGACGAATACAAGTGAAAACTTTTTTACCAACTTTTGCAAGGCCTAACGAGAGACCAATTGTTGTGACAGTTTTTCCTTCACCAAGAGGCGTAGGTGTTATTGCAGTAACATCAATATATTTTGCTTGAGGATTATTTTTTATCCTTTCTAAAATTTCAAGTTTTACTTTAGCTTTGTAGTCGCCATACAATTCTATCTCTGACGGTAAAATTCCGGCATCTTTCGCAATTTCAAGTATTGGTTTAAGTTTAATACTCTGTGCTATTTCTATATCTGATGGTATCTGTTGCATAGTTTAAGTCCTCCTTTTTATGAAGTATTCTGGAGGCTTTCCTTAAGTCGTTAATGTTATTTATGTTAAAAAATGACAATAGTTGTGGATCAATTTCTTTTATTACCTCTTCAGGTATCTCTTTTACTTTCACATATAAGAAAAAATCTATTATTTTAAAGTTATTATTTTTGATCTGTCTTTCAATGTGATGGATACACTTTTTGGAATATATGCTATGCAATACTTCGTAACCTTTATTAGGCAAATTTTCAAGTTTTAGTCTTGGTATAACTACATCTGCATTACCTTGTTTTACAGTGTTTATCATATATCTTACAAGATCTGTATTAATAAAAGGCATATCACAGGCACAGATAAAGTTATAATACGACTTTGATTGTATTAGACCAGAATATATTCCTGATAGGGAACTTCGCTTAGGTAAGACATCCTTTATGACAGCAACATTTTGCGTAGTAAACATAGTAAACTTATGAAGTTGTTCATCGTCTTTAACGATAATAAGTATCTTATTGAAGAGAGTCTCAAGTCTGTTTATAATTATGTCTATTAGAGTTTTGTCACCAAGTTTGATGAATGCTTTATTTACTTTGTTGAACCTTTTGCTATTGCCACCAGCAAGTATTATAGCGTTCATTAGAGAAGTCTACTTTTTCCGATACGCTTCTAAAAAAGAATCGCAATAAAGTTGTTTCCCAAGACAAAGTTCAGCAGTAATAATAGCATCCATAAGTTCGCGGTCAAGCGGATTCAATATCGCACTGTCAAGTCCCGAAGCTAATGCTAACACTGCATACGTGCGGTCAATCAAACTTCTGTACTTTGTACCTTGTGAAACATTTGAAAGACCTAACAAAGTCTTAGGTGGTGGTTCTGAGACAAGTTTTATCTGTTGAATAACTTCAAGCACCGCAGTAGCATTTTGTTGTGCTACATTCACAGGAAGAATCACAGGATCTATATAGAGATTGCTTATATCATATTCATATTCAATACATTTCTGAATAATGTTAGTAACTAACTCCATTTTCCCAGCAGTATCCTGTGGTACACCAGATTTTGATATTGTTAAAGCAATGAGTTTAGCATTATATTTTTTCGCCATAGGTACATAGATATCTAACTTTTCATTATCAGCATGTGTTGAGTTTATGAATGAATTTTCACCAGCAATTTTTAATCCTTCTTCCATTATTTCAGGTTTCGTAGTATCTATTGCCAGAGGTGCGTTAGTTACTTCGCGTATTGTAGTTATAAGCCATTTCATATCTTGCAGTGGATTTACAGATTCAGGTCCTACATTTACGTCTAATGCATCAGAACCTGCTTCAATCTGTTGCAAAGCTAGTTCTTTAATGAATGCTGAATTACGTTCTTTAATTGCTTGGTTAACCTTTTTAAACATACCATTAATTTTCTCACCTATTACATACATAAAGTTTACCTCCTATCTACTACTTTTTTAGCAAACTTTTTGCCTGTCTTAGCATTATCAAAAACTCGTTTGTAACAACATGGACAAGTTTAATTTTACTATCTTTGCTGCTAAATATACCGTCAACTTTGAGGTTTAAATTTTTATTTTTGTCAAACTTTACTCCGAGCGGTTTTAGTTCTTCAGCAACTTTTTGTCTTATAATCGGGTATTCCGTAGCGATCTCTCCAGTGAAAGTTATAGCATCAACATTAGTATCTAATTCTAGATAATACCAGCCAATATATCTTTTGATTCTTAAGATATACATATCGACCGCAAGTGTACAACGTTCGTCTTTACCATAGTTTTCAATAACATCTTTAACAAAACTTTTCTGTGCAACACCCAAAAGACCACTCTCACGAAGAATTATATCTTCAACTTCAGTTGCGGAACAACCCTCTTTCTGCAGATATATCGGTATTTCTGGATCAATATCTCCACAACGTGTTGTCATCATAAGTCCACCTGTTGGTGTAAAACCCATAGAGATATCAATCGCCTTACCTTTTTTTATAGCACACATACTCGCACCTGCACCTAAATGTATGGAAATAATATTAAGTTCAGAAGGTTTCTTTTTCAATAACTGTGCTGTTTCTAACATTGAATACTCATGTGATAAACCATGAAATCCATATTTTTTGATTCTATAATGTGTAAATAATCTTTCAGGCAAAGGATATCGTTTCACAATTTCAGGCAGTGTTTGGAAAAATGCTGTGTCAAAACATATTATATGTTTTGCCTGAGGAAATATATTGTTTGCTTCAATTATTCCCTGTAAGTTATAAGGATTATGCAGTGGGGCTAATTTGTTATACTCTGTAATATCAACTCTTACCTGTGGTGAATCATAAGTTGCACAAAAGTGTTTATCCCCGCCATGAACTACACGATGAATACAGCAAAATATTGATTGAAGTATATCTTTGCCAAAATTTTGAGTTATAATTAATTGTACAAGTTTTATTCCTGATGCTATATTTTCAGCAGAGTGGAAATCTTTATAAGTTTCTTTTTTTCTGATTGTATATCTTACTTCAGAAATAGTAGCTCCTATGGGATGGACCCTTCCACGAATTAGTTCTTCTTCAGCTTCTACTTCGTATAATCCAAATTCAATAAAATTTCTACCACAATCAAACAATACGGCATACTTTTTATTTTTCATAGTAAGATCCCCCTAATTCGTCTAAATATTTACAATACACAATATAGTCCTGTTCGCTAAACAAAACGAAACGTATAATTTTTAAATATGTGATCCTTTTTACAAGTGTGAAAACTGTTTTTAAAACAACTTTGGTTGCATCTTCAATTGGATACCCGAAGATACCTGTGGAAATCGCAGGAAAAGCAATTGAAGTAATTTTATTTTCTTCTGCTAACTTTATTGCGTTTATATAACAATCAGCTAAAAGTTTATCTTCAGGTTTGTCAATGCCATAGCGCGGTCCAAGGCAATGAATTACATATTTGTTAGGTAAATTATATGCTTTTGTTATTACTGCTTCGCCAACTTTTATCGGTGCGTATTTACTACATTCTTTTTCAAGTTCAGGACCAGCAGCACGATGTATCGCTCCAGCAACACCACCGCCAGGTTTTAGATACGCATTCGCTGCGTTAACAATTGCTTCAACATCTGGCTGTTTTGTTATATCGCCCTGCACACATTGTATAACAACATTGTCAACTTTAATAGTTTTCATAAAAATTTACTTGATTTTACATCCGTAAACCGACCCCGCGTCGGCCTCGTTATTGGTTCACTTGAAATTTTTTGATTTCTTCCAAAGATTTTTTAATTTCTTCTTCTGAATATTCAAAATCTTCAAGTTTTCCTTCAAAGTATTGATCATACGCTGCCATATCAAAATGGCCATGTCCACTGAAGTTGAACACTATACATTTTTCCTGTTTAGTTTCTTTGCATCTAACTGCTTCATCAATTGCAGCTTTTATAGCATGTGCAGTTTCAGGAGCTGGCAGGAAACCCTCTGTACGTGCAAAAGTCACTGCTGCCTCAAAGACAGCTTTCTGTGGATAAGCAACAGCATCAATTACTTTTTTGTGAACTAAGTAACAAATTATAGGTGCATCACCATGATATCTTAACCCGCCTGCGTGTATTCTTGGTGGTACAAATTTATGTCCTAATGTGTACATTTTTAATAATGGTGTTAACCCTACTGTATCACCGTGGTCATACAAATATAATCCTTTTGTCAATGAAGGACATGCAGTAGGTTCAACTGCTAAAAATTTTGTATCAATTTTACCTTTAAGTTTCTCTGCTATAAATGGAAGTACGAACCCGCCAAAGTTGCTTCCACCTCCTACACAACCTATCATCACATCAGGTTTTTCTCCAATAAGTTCAAGTTGTTTTTTTGTTTCAAGACCAATTATTGTTTGATGTAAAAGCACATGATTTAATACACTACCAAGCGAGTATTTTGTATCCTCATGTGTAGCAGCATCTTCTACAGCTTCGGATATTGCTATTCCTAACGACCCTGGCGAGTTAGGATCTTCCGCTAAAACTTTTCTTCCAGCATTTGTTAAATTTGTTGGTGATGGATAAACATCAGCACCCCATGCGTGCATTAGAGATTTTCTGAAAGGTTTTTGTTGATAACTCACTTTTACCATATATATTGTACATTTAAGACCGAAAATATTGCAAGCAAATGCTAACGCAGAACCCCATTGTCCCGCACCTGTTTCAGTTGTTAAACGTGTCACACCTTCAATTTTGTTATAATACGCCTGTGCAACAGCAGTATTTGGTTTATGACTACCCGCAGGTGAGACACTTTCGTTTTTGTAATAAATCCTTGCAGGCGTACTAAGATATTTTTCAAGTTCGTGTGCACGCACTAATGGTGTTGGCCGCCAAATTTTGTATACTTCTAAAACTTTGTCAGGTATTGGTATCCAACGTTCTTGTGAAACCTCTTGTTGTATTAATCCCATGGGAAAGATTGGTTGAAGATCTTGTGGAGATAGAGGTTTTCCAGTAGCTGGATTTATCGGTGGCGGTAATTGTTCAGGTAAATCTGGGAGTATGTTATACCATTCTGCAGGCATCTCTTTTTCTGTCAACATTACTTTCTTGTCACTTTTCATATATACATCTCCTTTCTTTACTGCATATTAACCACGTACAGGATTAAAAAAAGTGTTACAAAATAATTTTATTTCTTTATAAAAATTTGTATTGATTATATTCTCGAGTAGCGGTAGGCCTTGTTGTGAATAATTCTCTACTGTATTGTCTTTATGAATTACAAAATCTATTTCCCACTGAGAGCTAAAATTTTTGCTGTCAGCCATATTCAATACAACTTTTTTATTTAAAATCTTAAGTTTAAGTTGTTCAGTAAGCTTAATAATTTTTTTTGCGGTATCCATTGCAACTTTTGTAGGAGTGGCAACCACGATAAGGTGGTCAATGTTATCAGTTGTACGTCGGGAAAGGTGTTCCATACCAGCTTCTGTATCAATTACCACAAATTTATAGTTCTTGCTGAGATTAGAAAGAAATGTGCGTAAAAGCTCGTTAACAAAACAATAACATTCTCTACCTTCAGGTCTGCCCATAACGATTAAATCAAAACCTTTATGTTCAACCACCGCATCTTGCAGGCGCATTAAGAAATAGTCTGATTTTGATATGTTAGATGGTATTTGTACATTTCTTAGTTCTTCTCTTATATCAGCAACAGTTGTTGTATATGTTACACCTAAGTTTTCTGCAAGATTAGAATTTGGATCTGCATCAACAACAAGTATAGGTGTATGATTAAGTTCTAAAAAACATTTTACTATTCCACACACTATTGTTGTTTTTCCGACACCGCCTTTGCCACAAACTGCAATACGGACTGTCATAAAATCAGTCTTTTAAGTAGACATTTATAAACTTTTCAAACGCTTTTATAAAACATTCAATTGGTGCGTGTAAAATTCCTGCACCGATCTGTCCAACACCGGGTTCTTTATGTGCGATACCAGTGTTGATAAATGGAGTAATACCAGTTTTAACAATTTTTAATATATCAATTCCTAACGGTGTGCCACGGAAGTTAAACTGTGGTATAAGATAAGTTTTGTGCACGCCATAGGTAATATCATACATTTCATTGTTATACTTTACCGCGTCTTCAGGAGTGCCACCAACGAATTTTACAATTGCAGGTGCAGCTGCCATTGCGAACGCGCCAATGCCGACAGTTTCAGAAATTGTAGAATCACCAAGGTCTAAATTTGCATCTTTTTCAGAATATCCTGGGAAATACAACCCTTTCGGAATGCCAGCTGTCGTAGTGAACCATTCTTTTAACAATCCTGCCACGCGAATACCTATTTCTACACCATTACGTGCCATCGTATAAACTATTGAAGAATATTTTGTACCTTCTACGACATCAGCTGTAGATTTACAAGCCGCCATTGAAATGTTAAGATAAAAATGTGGATTTGCAGAAATAAATTTTATAACCTCTATTAACTTTTTTTTAGGTATGTCAATTTCACATAAATAAGGTAATATTTCTTTCAAAAATAAACCTGTCCCTGCAACATTTCTGTTATGACATTCATCACCCATAAGTAACGCTTGCGAAGTTAAATTTTTAATATCTACACCGTCTTGTTTTTTCACTGCTAATCTTAAAGCTTTTTTAATTATAGGATAAAGAACGTTTTTAATCCATTTTAACCGACTGATTACTTCAGGACTGTTAGCTCCGAACCTTAAAACTTTTCCTAATCCTTCGTTAATATTTGAAAACGCAACATTGCCAAACTCAAAGTTTTTCACAACCCATACTGGCATTGAATATGAAATAATACCAGCCATTGGTCCAACTGCTGAAAAATGATGACATGGCGCAAATTCTATCTTACCTTTAACTATTAGTTTTTCTGCTTCCTGTAAACTATTAGCCAGGCCTTCGTACACGATCGCGCCTAACACTGCAGCTTTCATCGGACCACACATTGAGTTGTAATCAATAGGTGGTCCTGCGTGTAATATCAAGTTACGTTTAAAATTTGGAATAACTTTACCAGCAAGTTCAATATCAATAAGGTAAGGTCGTGCAGAGTTAAATTTATCAACTACAGAAGTGTTTGCTTTATTAATTTTTTCAACAAGTTGTCTATTCTCTAAAAGTTTATCTAAAGGTAGAGCAATTTTATTTGAAGCAATAAGTTTTGGCTGCCATGCAAGATTTACAACATTTTTTACACCCTGACTCACAAGTGCGTCATAGAACCATTTTGTTCCTATATTTAGTATCTTTAGATTTTTATCTTTCATCATTTTTTCTTTTTTCTTAGGTAAGCAAGTTTATATTGGAGACCAAATAAATTTATAAACCCTTCAGCATCTTTTTGACTGTATTCATAGATACCTTTTGCAGTTTTGTTAAATGAAGCAAGTTCTGTTTTGTAGAGTGAATATTTTGAATACCGTGAGACAACAGTTATATTCCCTTTATATAGTTTGACTTTGACTTTGCCAGTAACAACTTTTTGTGTCTCGTCAATGAAAGCGTCAATAGCTTCGCGTTTTGGAGTAAACCATTCACCGTTGTAAACCATACGTGCATACTCTAATGCTATGTGCTGCTTATAATGGAAAGTTTCACGGTCAAGAGTAAGATATTCTAATTCTCTATGTGCAAAATATAGTAAAGTTGCAGCAGGTGCTTCGTATACACCACGAGATTTAATACCTACTAGACGATTCTCAACAATATCACTGCGACCAATAGCATTACGTCCAGCAACTTCGTTTAAAAATTTTATTAGTTTAGCAGGGTTATCTTTTTTTATTGAAACAGTTTCTTTTGCTGTAGTAGCTTTTACAGGGATACCTTTAAAAAACTCAATCTGTACAACTTCAGGTTCGTCAGGTGCAACTTTTGGTGAAACTGTTAACTGAAACATATTTTCATTAGGTTCGTTATTTAAATCTTCCAATATCCCACCTTCATAACTTATATGCCACAGATTTGCATCTGAAGAGTAAGGTTTCTCCTTAGTTATAGGTACAGGAATTTTATATTTTTTTGCGTAGTTAATTTCGTCCTCACGCGATTTTAACTCCCAGATACGCCACGGAGCTATTATTTTTGCTTCGGGATATAAACATTTAAATGCAAGTTCAAACCGTACTTGGTCGTTACCTTTACCTGTTGCACCATGAGCTAAGATTTTAGCTTTTTCTTTTTTTGCAACATCTACAACTTTTTTCGCTATTAATGGTCTTGCAATTGAAGTTCCTAATAAATATTTACCTTCGTATATCGCATCTGCTTTTAAAACTTTAAAAATATAATCCATCACAAACTCGTCTTTTGCATCTGTTAAATATACTTTTTTTGCACCAACAGATAACGCACGAGATTTTATAAGTTCAAAATCTTCATTTTGTCCTACATCTACAATACATGCAATGACATCAGCATTATAGTTTACTTTTAACCAATGCAAAATCACTGAAGTATCAAGACCACCCGAGTATGCTAAAACTATTTTTTGTTTCATTGTTAATCTCCGTTTTTTCAAAAATTTTAATTGTTTTATAGAAAATTACGATTTCTAAGACAATGATGAAGTACTAATCCAAGAATACGTTTCATATCTTTTCTTTCAACTACCATATCAACAAATCCATGTTCAAGTAAAAACTCTGCTGATTGAAACCCTTCAGGTAGTTTTTGTTTAATAGTCTGTTCAATTACTCGTGGTCCGGCAAAACCTATCAACGCTTTCGTTTCAGCAATAATAATATCACCAAGCATAGCAAATGATGCTGTAACCCCACCGGTCGTAGGATCTGTAAGTATAGAGATATATGGCAAACCTGTTTTTTTAAACTTTGCACATGCAGCTGAAGTTTTTGCCATCTGCATCAATGACATGATACCTTCTTGCATTCTTGCACCACCACTCGCTGATACTATCACGATAGGAACTTTAAGTTTTGTAGCTTTTTCAAAACATAAAGTAACTTTTTCTCCTACGACAGAGCCCATACTACCACCAAGAAAATTAAAATCAAGCACTACGAGAATCGTTTTTATATTATCAATTGTACATATGCCACAGACACATGCTTCGTTAAGTTTAGATTTTTCTTTTGATTCCTTAAGTTTTGCGTCATACTCAGGAAATCCGAGGATATTTTTTGAAGTATAGTTTCTATATAACTCTTTGAAACTATTCTTATCTACCAACAGTTCAATACGTTCCCAAGCCGTAAGTCTAAATATATATCCACATTTAGGACAAATTTTGTTATTCTCAAATAATTCTTTTTTTAACAAAATCTTATTACAACCAGGACAAGTTTCAAAGATTTCTTTTGGTATTTGTACTGTTTTTTTCATAGGTTATACCTTTTTGTTTTTAATAAGTTGGTTTAAAATAACAATTTGTTTTTTTGCACGTTCAACATATTCTGGATCATTACAAAAAAGTAATTCGTGCCATATCTCTAACGCTTCAGTATAATATCCATATTTTTTGTAAAGATTAGCAAGTATAGCTTTCACCATATTTGGTGCTCTACCACTTTGGATAATAACTTTTAGTTGATCTAACATTTCTTTATATTTGCCACCAAGTTTATAATAAATAGCTTGTTGATATTTTACAAGCTCCCAATAGTCGCTATTAGGGTTAGATTTTTGGAATTCAAGATTTTCTAATCCTTCATTTAGATATTCTAAAGCTTCATCAGGACGTTCCAAGTTCCACGCTAACGCCCCCACTCCATAGAAATATACAAAACTGTACAGCGGATCTAAAGTAGTGACACGTCTACAATAATCAATTAATTTTTTGTATTTCCCGGGTTGGATTTTTGTAAGATGTTCAATATGGCAACATTTGTTGTGATTTGTACAATGATGATTTTCCTCAGGTGGTTCACCACCGTAATATTGCAATAACTGTATCCATGCTATATCACTTACGAGTTTTCTTAGACCAAAAATTATCCCTATACTGTCTAAAACAAAATAATCTTCAATAACTAACTTTCTTTTACCAAAAATGCTATAACGCACATTATATGCATCACTACGTATGTTCCTATGGACAAGCATACTTGCTGTTATAAAAAAAATTAATCCAAACATTAAATATCTCACAACAAGTTTAATAGAATTCATAAGTCTTTCTTATTAAACACTACACAGGATAAGATTAAAACTACGCTGTTATAAACAATCCAGTAGATAATCGCTAATACAATACCAAATTTGGCAACGAAATAATGTGTATCAAAGTAATCTTTTACATTAAAATACTGAAAGTTAGGAATGATATAACAACATATTCTTAAAAAAAACTGTAAAAACATAATTTTAATTCTTCCTGCTAAAAAAATAATTTCTGAGATAAAATGTCCTGCTATCCATATAAGTAATGATGTTATAACAGCAGTTGCCTGCGATGTCATGGTAGTTACTGCTAACAATGATATACTAGCAACAACACCTGTTTTTAGAAAAATTGTAAACAGTGTAAAATAATAGTTTTCCGGTATTTTCCATCTTGAAAGTTTTATCAACAAAATGTGTATTATAGACATTATCAAAATGTTTATTAGTATAAGCAATAATGAACCAAAATATTTACCAACCAGATATTTACTTCTGGAAATTGATTTTGATAGTGTTAGATATACACTTTTGCTTTCTATATCTTGCAAGAAAAGATTTACAGAGTTAAGTAGTATTAAAAAAAGACAGAACAGTTCCATCATAGCAATACCTGTGTTTACTAACACTCTTTGCGGTTGTTCAAAACCACTAAGTCCTGTCAACAACAACCCAATAAATATGAGAATTATTGTAAAGATTAACAGTACAACATAAAGTTTTGTCCTCAAATTTTCTTTTAGCGAAAAAATAATTAGTGAAATTAAACTTTTCATATAGACCTTAGAAGTTTTGCAAAATAAATACCTATCCCGTAAGAAATAACTGTGCTTACATACCAGCCAGCATTTGTTAGGTGTTTATATTTTTTGTTTAGCAACCAGCTTACCGGTATAAGCATAAAAATTATATAGTAATGTTTGTTAAAGAATAAAAAAAGTAATAATGTTATAAGTCGTACTGTTATAGCTATATATTTTTTCTCAAAAAATTCGTATGCTACAGAGTTTCCATAAAACATTGTATCAGTATACAACGTAAATATACTAGTAACATGTGTACCAACGATTAATAAACAGAGGATGATAACAATTAGTTCAGGTTCACCCTCACGGTATGGAGAAAATACAAATAGAAATACAATATGTATAATCTGATCCCAGAAGAAAAATAATATAGTATCATTAATATGATAACGTCTTACATTATAAGCACGGTATTCATCTTCTATGATGTGTAATAAAAACAAAATCAGCAAGCACCAAATACCACTTAATTTTATTGGATAATCAAACCATATTTTGTGTACATCTTTATATGTAAAAATGAGCGCTAATGCCAAAAAAATAGTTGAATGAAACACTACACCTAAAAATTTTTCTTTTTTCCATTTTGCAATATAATTAGTTTGCAGAGTAAAATCTGCAAGAAGATGTGCTAACAACAACCTAAAAAAGATCTTCATATACGAGGAAAGAATACAAAATTTACTATTTCAATTCAACGGGAACAAATATTTAATATTTAAATCCTTCAATAGTATAAATTTCAATTTCTTTTTCTTTACCACGGAGTTTAATTTTGCCCAAGGGTACAACTGGGATTCTACCGTTTAGACGGTTACATACAAATTCTGACAAAATAATAGGTGTTTTAAATTCTTTTGTAAGTTGTTGTAATCTTGACGCAATATTTACAGTATCACCAACTGCAGTATATTGCATAAGTTGTGAAGAACCTATGTTTCCTATTATAGCTTCGCCAGTGTTAATCCCAGCACCAATTCTTATTTGAAATTTAGTTGGTAATTGATACATTGTGTTAAATCTCTCTAATTCTCTTATCATTTCAATCACACAATTTACTGCAAGGTATGCGTGGTCTGGTTGATCCACAGGTGCGTTCCAAAAGAACATTATGCAATCCCCGATGTATTTATCAATAGTTCCATTATATTTGAATATTATATCATTCATAATCTGGAAATAAGCGTTCAAGAACTTAACAATCTCTTCTGCATTAAGAATTTCTGAAATAGTTGTAAATTCTCTAATATCCGTGAATACAATGGTAATTTCGCGTTTTTGTCCTCCGAGTGTACTTATGGTACCTTTTGGGTTGTTCAATAATTCTTCCATTATATATGGATTAATGTATTTTGAAAAAGCATTTTTTACTATCATTTTTTCTCGTTGTTCATACAATAGATTATAAAATATACTACTGAAACCAAAAAGAATGACTTCTACAAAAAATTCTACGAACTCTATAACCAAGTAGTACTTATAAAATAAATAATAGGTAATAAAGTAAAATGAAAAACTTAGAAGGAACATAATCAGAATTGTTAATTGTGGACTTGTTTTGTAGAATAAGAAGCTAAATATGATTCCTAACAAGACGATTAGAAATAAATAATGTTTATTAGTTAATGGTTTTGTTAGATAACACCCTGATAAAAGATTTTCTATAATAGTGGCATGTATTTCAACACCTGGATAAGCTTCTATGAATGGTGTTGGATAATGGTCATAAAGTCCAGTTGCAGTAGAACCAATAAGTACAATTTTATCTTTAAGCCATGCTGAGGGTATAACATTGTGGTAAACACTTACAAACGAATAACTAACAAAGGTGGAAAGCATTCTATTATTACTTGTATCAAAATATTCAGAAGCACCATAATAATTAACATAAATTTCTTCTGGAACATTGATTAATTCCTGATTATAAATCTTAGCAATCTTATAATTAAAAGAATCATATTTTACACCGTTATGTACCTGGTGAAACAAAACTTTTCGCACTACACCATCTTCGTCAGGATCAATGTTAACAAATCCAACTTTTGCTACTATTTCAATGGCAGGTATTGGACGAACAAAACTTTTGCGTGAAACTTTTTGCAACGCACCATCAATTATAATATTTTCAAATACATCCTCAAAATGTGCAGCAACAACAGAGTTACCTTTGGATAAAGCCTTAGCCAATTTTTCATCAGATATTTTATCACTTTTTTCTGGGAAAAGGATATCTAATCCTACAACTTTTACACCCGCGTTGAAGAGATTTTCTACAGTTTTTGCAATAATTTTCCTATCCCAAGGCCAGCGGCCAAGTTCTGTCAGTGATTGTTCATCAATTTTGACTATAACGACTGTATCTGAAGGTTTTACAGGACCGCGTAGTTTAAACCTTAAATCATAAAATATATTTTCAAGTGATGAAAAAGCACCTAGTAGGTATAAAATAGAGACGAGAATTACGCATACTGTAGAATATAAGATCCAACCATATTCTCTTTTTGTTAATTTCATCGTGAAATTTTAACATTAAAAACCTCTGTTTTTGTAATATTACCTACAGTATCAACAGCTTTGATATAAAAAGAATAATAATTTTTTTGTAAAATCTTTTCAGTTGTAAAACTATACAATCCTGTTTTTCTTGAACCTGCAATGAGTATCATTGGGTATTCAACTTCGGTTTTCTTTTTTTCGTTTACATGTACAAATTTAACTTCATTTATTCCTCTATCATCTTCAACTTCAGCAAATAAAGTATTTGTTTGCTTATATTTTATCACAGGTGTTTCAGAAATAACAATTTTCGGTGGTAGATCAATTAACTGAAAAGTATCAAGAGTGAAAATTTGTTTTTTACCATCTGTATCTACTATTAGCTCTAAATAATAGTTTTCAGGTAGTAAATCATCGGTTAAACTAAATGCTATATTCTGTTCTTTGCTTTCCTGCGGTTTCAAACTAGTTTGAACAGTTGTTGAAGAAACAATAATCCCAGAAAAGGTTTTTAATGAGGTATCTATTCCAATTTTTAAATTACCTTTTGATGACCTATTACTTAGCGTAATATTTATTTGAACGCTTTCACCGTATTTGTACTCTTTCTTGACAGCTTCAGTATTTATATTTATTTCGTAATCTGGTTTTTTCTTAGCTTGTTGTTTGCCAATTTGGATTTTTTCTTCAGACAGTACAAGTTGTGGTTCTTCTTTTGTAGAAGTTTCTGTTGTAGTAACAGTTGCCGGTTCTGTATCTACACTTACTTGTGGCACAGTTGGTTCCACAACAGGTTTTTTTACAAGTACTGATTTTATATATCTTTTTTGTCTTGGGTATATTTGTTGAACCACAGTACGTAATACAAATGGTGGTTGTATTGTTGTAATCTCTGTTGATGTATCAATTTGTAGATTACAATCTAACTTATATTGTTGTCCTTTCTTAAGAGCGAGTACATATGAATGTGGCAATTCTATTTTTTTGTTATCTTTATGAATATAAAAAGCAAAACGATAAATCCCATCTTTACGCGAGTATATGTTTACTGGAAAGTTTAATGTTGAAGATGAAACTTGTAAATTGTCAGTTAGAATAGAAATTTTTGCAATATTGGTTGAGAGATAGAATTTTACAAAAATTGCGATTAGACCTGCTAAAAAATACAATCCTAGTCTATAAAATTTCATTAAGTTTTTTATTTATGTATCGTAGTAAATACTTGGTTGTACAAATATTTTTTATTTCTTGTGCACTTAATATTCTTGTAAGTTCTTTATTGTTGCAACAAAGTTCTATAAAATCTCTTTTTTCAAGCAAAGCTTTGTGTGCTAACGGTTGTATCATTAAATAAGCTGAATGCCTATCTATACCTCTACGTATTAGTTCTGAAAGTAAGGTTTGCGAAAAATAGATATTATATGATTTTTGCAAATTTTGTTTCATATTTTCTGGGTAAACAACAATATTGTTCACTAGGTTCGTGAATCTATACAATATAAAATCTGTAGCTATGCTCGCGTCCGGAAGTATTATCCGTTCTGCTGATGAATGTGAGATGTCACGTTCATGCCATAATGCAACATTCTCGTATCCAGCAACCACATATGAACGAATTAACCTTGCTAAACCACAAATGTTTTCTGAAATTATAGGATTACGTTTATGTGGCATTGCTGAGGAACCTTTTTGTCCTTTAGTGAACTCCTCTTCAACTTCAAGCACTTCAGTACGTTGTAAGTGTCTAATTTCTGTCGCAAAACGTTCAAGTGACGCAGCAATGTTTGCTAAGGTTGTAAGATAATATACATATCTATATCGCGGAACTACCTGTGTTGAGATAGGTTCAGGTTTAAGTCCAAGTTTTTTTAATACTTTTTTTTCAATTTCAGGAGATAGCTGTGAATAAGTCCCCACTACACCTGAAAGTTTACCTACGCTCACGATATCTTTGACATATTTCATTACATCAATATGTTGTACTATTTCAGTATACCATCCTGCAAGTTTATATCCGAAAGTGATAGGTTCTGCGTGAACTCCATGTGTTCTGCCGATCATTAATAAATCTTTATACTTTCTTGTTTGTTTAGCTAAAGCATCTGATAAATTATTTAGCCTTTTCAAGATTTGATCACAACTTGTTTTTAGTTGCAATCCAGTAGCTGTATCCAGTACATCGGAAGATGTTAAACCATAATGTATCCATCTTGCAGCTTTTGAACCAACAGATTCACTAAGTTGGTCAACAAAAGCAGCAATATCATGTTTTGTTATTTGTTCAATTTCTTTTACTCGTTGTATGTTGAGTTTTATTTTTGATTTTATTTTTAAATAATCTTCATCTGGTATAATTTTTTCTTCTTTAAGCACGTCTAACAAACTAAGTTCAATTAACAACATTAATTCAAATCTGTTTTCTTCGGACCATATTTTACTCATTTCAGGTAAAGAATATCTAAGTATCATCTTTATCCCCTTTTTAATCTCTACAAAAAGTAGTGGATTTATTTACTAGAAGTTCTATGATTACGACTCTATTTTTTCTTTATTAATTGTAATTTTTCTCCAGTTTTCTCGTTATAAGCATTGATAACCTTTTCTTCAATTTGGTTTCTTAATTCGTTTTTTATAGGATGTGCAATATCTCTGTGTCTACCTTCGTTAGTTTTACGAGAGGGCATAAATATTCTTGCACCATCTTTGAATTCTACCACACGAATGTTATGTACAACGAATTCATTGTCTAATGTAATACTTGCGTATGCTTTTACTCTTTTTTCCTTTTGTGGGTATATTCTTACTTCTGTGACTTGCATGCTATCTTTCCTCCCATTTTTAGTTTAAATTATTTCTTAAATACTTCTGGCAACAAAAATTTTACAATTTTTTAGCTCTTTTTCAATAGTTTGTTTCAATTTTACTGCGGAACTATAATTCTCTGTTATCCCAAATAAACAGGAACCAGAGCCTGTCATAGAAACTAACTTCGTATATTTAAGCATAATATTTTTGATGTTTTTCAGTTTCGGACAAAGTTCAATAGCGGCAGATTCAAGGTCGTTTACTAATAGTTTATCAAATTCTTTATTCATTATTAATTTGATAATCTTATCTTTATTTATCATTTTAGTTTTATCATTATTTAGTTCATCATATTTTTGATAAACTTTTTTTGTTGGCAACACAATCTTTGGATATACAACTACAAACCATAAAGGTTTGTTATGCCAAGGATAAGTAGTAAGTTTTTTAATTTTTTCTCCTAACGATTCTGCAATGCAAAGTCCTTGATATAAGAAAAATGGAACGTCCTTGCCAACCATTGAACACAATTTTAAAATTACATTCTTTTTAACTCTAAGGTTAAATAGTAATAAAATTGCCTTCATAACACAAGCAGCGTCAGAAGAAGCACCACCAAGTCCACCACCAACAGGGATGTTTTTTATTATATCTATTTTTAACCCTTGTTTTAAATTAAATTTTTCCTTTGCTAATTCCGCCATACGGTAACATAGATTTTTTTTCCCAGAAAGATCTTGATTATCACAGTTAACTTCAATAGCGTCGTATGGTAGAATAGATATTCTCAACTTATCATATAAACTAATTGTCTGCATAAGTGTAAAAATTTTGTGGTAGCCATCATTTTGTTTTGATAATACCCTTAGCATAAGGTTTATTTTAGCCGGAGCTAATAATGCAACAGACATAAAATTATTACTGTTTCTTAGATTTTAATTCACGATTTAATTTTTTAATTTTCTTTTTTATAATGTTATTTTTTTTATTCAATGTTAACGATTTTGTATAAAAGTACAATGCCTCTTCAAATTTGCCTAGCATATATTTTGTATCGCCTATATGTTCGTAAACAATATGGTCGTTGCAATCTTTTATTTTTTCAAAAAGTTCCTCTGCTTTCTCATACATTTGTTTTCTGTAATAAACCCATGCTAAGGAATCAATATAAGCATAATTTGTTGGTTCAAGTGATAATGCCTTGGTTATAAGTTGTTCTGCTTCATCAAGGTTAAGATTTTTGTCAGCATAAAGATATCCTAGATAGTTTAGAGCTTCATGATCGTTAGGATTTTGTTTTATAGCTTGTCTAAGATAATACTCAGTTTTTTCAAAATTACCAAGCTGGTCATAACAGAACGCAAGATAAAAATTAGTACGAAAAACTACTGTTGTAGATTTTTCCAGTTCGTGTAAAATAGAAACTGCAGATTTATAATCTTTATTTTCAATATATAGATATGATAGTACAATTTTAATGTTATCAACATTATATTTCTTTTTTGCTTTAAGAAGAACATCTTTAGCATTTTTGTATTTTTTCCCCAGCATATAGTAATAAGCTAGTTTAATATAAGGCAACTCATTAGTTATTTCTGCATGTTTTAAATATTTCAGCATATATTTTATAGCGGATGACAAATCACCTTTATATTCATAAAAAACTGCGATATAAAAATACCAGTCAGGATGAAATTCTTTTTTTGGCAGTTTCAAAAGTTGACTTAAATATTTTTCTGCTTTATCAAAATCTTTTTTTATTGTAAGAAAGTAAAACATAGCGGCTATACTAGATGGCTCGCTTATTATAACTTCCATTTCTTGAGTATCCAGTATGTCAAAACTTGTTGGTAATGACATAAGTGTCTCTATTAATTGCATAGTTTCTGATGGTACATCTTCGGTAGAAACTTTTTTTAATATCTGTCTTGCTTTATCATAGTTGCCAAGTTTGTACTCTAGCATACTCATTGGTAAATATATAGAGCTGTCTTCCGGATATAATTCATTATATCTTTTATAATACGATAATGATTTTTCATAATCTCTGTTATAAAAAATCTGAGCGCACATTAATAATACATCTTTATTTTGTGGTTCAATACGTAATATTTTCTCAAGTAACTTGGTAGCTTCATCAAGATAGTTAAATGATATCAGTAGTTCAGCAACATTTTTTAGTTCTGTAACATCTTCAACGTTGTTTTCCATTATGGTGACTAAATCATTTATCTTATTATCTTGCCCTTCAAGAATGTAAAGGTGAGCAAGTTGCAAATATACATCGGTTGCTTGTGGGTCGTTATGTATGACTTTTTCAAAATTTTCTATTGCAGATTTGTAATTCTTATTTTGCAGGTCTAATAGTCCTTTACTGTAGAAATAATAAGTTTGTTTAAAAGGATAGAGATACCAGTAAACACATGTTAATATACAGAGAGATAAAATAAAGGTTTTATTCATTAACTATACCACATAATTAGTTAATTCACCAATGTTCTGTACCTCAACAGTAATAACATCACCTTTTTTTATTTCACCTACTCCTGGCGGTGTTCCTAAAGTTATAACATCTCCAGGATAAAGTGTCATTATGGATGATATGAAACTTATAACTTCATATACGTTGAAAATCATATTTCTTGTATTTGAATCTTGTACGACTTTCCCATTTAACCGTGTTCTTATTCTTAAATTTGTAGGATCAACACCACTGACAATCCATGGCCCCAATGGTGCAAAAGTGTCAAACGATTTTGCTCTTGTCCACTGTCCGTCTTTTTTTTGTAAATCCCTTGCAGTAATATCATTGAAACACGTAAAACCTAAAATATAGTTTGGGGCTTCTTCTTTTTTCACATTTTTTGTTAATTTATTAATTACAACAGCTAATTCGCCCTCATATTCAACTTGTTTAGACATCTGTGGATATATAATATTTTCCTTATGTGCTAAAAGTGCAGAAGTTGGTTTCAGAAAAATTATAGGTTCATCTGGAATTTCCATCCCTAACTCTAAAGCGTGGTCAATAAAATTTAGACCAAGACAGATAATTTTGGTAGGTTTCGTTGGTACAAGAAATTTTGTAGTATCTGCCAATTCTACTACTTTGTCAGTTAATACATAGTTATGTTCAAGATACGACGGTTCAACTTTATGCAAACGGTTATTAGCTGGTTCTAATATTCCCCAGATTTCTTCTTCATTGTGAAGCACGCGTGCGTAATAGGTGAGCGTCATTCAGTTGCTCCAAAGCAAATTGCACATAATGATTATAAACCTAATACGTCTAACATAGTATAAAAACCTGCTGGTTTTCCAAAAATCCAGTTAGCTGCGATAATTGCTCCTTTTGCAAAAATTTCCCGTGAACTTGCAGTGTGTTTTAATTCTATTCTCTCCCCATATGTACAAAATATGACATTGTGTTCTCCTATAACATCACCGCAGCGCAGTACGTTTACACCAACTTCATTAGGTTTCCGTTCACCAATAAGACCATTTCGGCCAAATACAAAATCTGTTTCAGGTTTTATTTCTTTTATTATTTCCATTATTTTTTTTGCGGTACCAGACGGCGCATCTTTTTTCTTGTTATGATGAGTTTCAATAAGTTCAATGTCATAATTTTTATCTTTCACAACTTTTGTTACCATTTCAACAAGCTTATATAAGATATTAACTCCCAGACTCATATTAGGAGAGAATAATAAAGGAATGTATTTTGCCGCTTCTTGGAATTTGTTTAATTGTTCTTGAGAATGCCCCGTTGTTCCTATCACTATAGGTACTTTGTTCTGTTTGCAAATGGAAACAGCATACTGTGTTCCTTCGGGAGAAGAAAAATCTATTACAACATCTATATTTGAAATATATTTATCTAAAGTTTTTTCTACTTTAGGTAGTTCATCATTTATTTTTGTAGGTCCGGCAATGTCAGCTAAACCTGTTATTTCCAAATTTTTATCTTGTATTGCTAATGACAAGATGGTTTTACCCATTCTACCTAATGCACCATTGATACCTACTCTTATCACTATATGTCCTCCTTTTGTAACTTTCTTTAAGTATTACTAATTTCTTAATAAATATAAGAGCTCACATGGATCCTAAAGTTTCATCTCTAAGGGAACAATTATTCTTATTGAACCTTTGTTTACTACCAATCGTTTGACACCGGCTTTAACAATTTCTTTTGTCCTTAGATCTTGGATATCCGCATTTGTTACTTCTATGAATCCTTTTTCTCCTACTTTCTACATACGTTCCCCAGCGACACCTATCACTTCAGATATCCTCTGTGGTAGATGTGGGTTGACAAGGTACTTTAACTTTGGCTTTATCTTCACAAAACCTGTGATTAAGAAAGTATCCGTATAGATAATTATTGGTGCTTCTATAACTTTAGGCACTTTATCCTCCTTTATTTAAATTATTTTTCTTCCTTATATTCAGCATCAATTACTTCACCTTTATCTTTTTTTGTTTCTGATTCAGTTGTAGTTTTTCTTTCCTCAGTTGTTGTTTGTTGCCCTTTTTGTGATTCCTTGTAGACAGCCTCACCTAGTTTATGTGATGCACGAATGAGGTCATCTTTAGCTTTACGTATTTCGTTGATATCTTCAGATTTTAGTTTTTCTTTTGCATCATTCAAAGCACGTTCTATTTCCAAACGTTCTTCTTGTGTCAACTTATCTCCATATTCTCTCAGTGATTTTTCAGTTGTATAGATTACGCTGTCAAGGGCATTTCTTTCTTCTATAAGTTCCTTACGTTTCTTATCTTCCTCTGCGAAACGTTCAGCTTCCTTAATCATACGGTCTATCTCTTCTTTTGAAAGTTTATGCGGTGCAGTAATACGAATAGATTGCTCTTTACCAGTGCCAAGATCTTTTGCAGAAACATGAAGTATCCCGTTTTCATCAATGTCAAAAGTAACCTCAATCCGTGGTACACCACGCGGTGCTGGAGGTATACCTTCAAGATAGAACCGACCTAAAGAAACATTATCTTTAGCCATTGGTCGTTCACCTTGCAATATATGTATTTCTACTGAAGTTTGGTTATCCATTGCAGTAGTAAAAATTTCCGACCTACGTGTAGGAATTGTAGTATTTCGTTCAATAAGTTTCGTAAACACACCACCTAAAGTTTCTACACCAAGCGATAACGGTGTAACATCAAGATGCACTATATCTTTTACTTCACCTGCTATAATGCCAGCTTCAATTGCAGCACCTATTGCTACACATTCCATAGGATCTATACCACGTTCTACTTTTCTTCCTACATAATCTTCTAAAAATTTTATCACTATAGGCATTCTGGTAGGACCGCCTACAGGGATTATACGCGTTATATCTCTTATTGAAGTAATACCACTGTTAGGTTTAGCCTTTGCATCTTCAATAGCTTGGTCAATAGATTTAGCACAACGTTGTACAATGGGCGCTACTAGTTTTTCTAAGGTAGCTCGTGTTATCCTCATAGTGAGATGTTTAGGTCCTGAAGCGTCAGCTGTTATAAATGGTAAATTTATTTCTGTTTCTAAAACACTAGATAGTTCAATTTTTGCTTTCTCTGCAGCTTCGCGGATACGTTGCATTGCCATTTTATCATTACGTAAATCTATTCCTGTTTCTTTTCTAAATTCTTCAATGATATATTCAATTAATGCATTATCCATATCTGTGCCGCCAAGTTGTGTATCCCCAGCGGTAGAGATAACGTCAAAACTTTTTGCACCACCTGCTTCCCAAAAGCGCATTATGGTGACATCAAGCGTACCCCCACCAAAGTCAAAAACCATAATTTTTTCTTCATGACCAGCTTTGTCAATACCATAAGCTAAACACGCAGCCGTAGGTTCGTTAATAATTCTTACAACTTCAAGTCCTGCTATGGCACCAGCATCTTTAGTTGCTTGCCTCTGGTTGTCATTGAAATATGCGGGAACTGTAATTACAGCCTTTTCCACCTTGTCTCCAAGGAATGCTTCAGCGTCACGCTTGATTTTTTGTAAAAGAAAAGCAGAGAGTTGTTGTGGTGTATATTCCTTTCCGTACAATTTATATTTATAATCTGTACCCATTTTACGTTTAAAAGCGTAAACCGTCCCTTCAGGATTAGAAACAGCTTGTCTTCTTGCAGGTTCGCCTACAATGAGTTGACCATCTTTTGTTATAGCAACATATGATGGGAAAGCTTTTCCACCAATTGTAGTGCCTTCCGCTGCTGGGATGATAACAGGTTTGCCACCTTCTAACACTGCAGCGGCTGAATTTGAAGTTCCAAGGTCAATTCCTATAATTTTTGGCATAGACATCCACCTCCTTCATTGACTAATAAAATTGTTAATTGTTAGTGCTTTCCTTTACATTAGATGTCGTATCATTGGTTTGAGTTACATCTTTATTATTCTGTTTCTTTTTTTCTTTTGGTTTTGCAACTTTAACTTTTGCAGGTTTCAGTACATACTCCTCACCATTTATTGATAAAAGATATCCATCTGAAAAAACTTCAGTAATAGTATCAGCTTCTACGGCATCGTTTTCTTCTATCTCCACAGCTTCGTGCAATGCCGGATTGAAAACATTGTTAATACATTCAATCTTCTTGACACCTTCTCTGAGAAAAAAGTTTTCAAATTCTTTATGTAACAATTTTATCCCGTCAAAAATCTGAGTGTCTGCGTTAGATTTCATCGCTGAAGAATTCTCAATACTTTTTATTGCAAGGTTAAACATTTCGTACAGGGAAATCATTTTTTCAATTATTGTAACCTTACCTAAGATAAACTTCTGTTGTTTTTCTTTTTCTACACGTTTTCTGTAATTTTCAAATTCAGCTTTAAGGTATAACAACTGTTTGTTTAGTTCTTTATTTTGTTCTTGTAGTTGATTAATTTGTTTAATTTTTTCCTGTACAGCTTCCTTTATTAGTTCTTCTTCTGAGATTTTCTCTTCTCGTGCAAGATTGATTATTTCTTCAACTTTTTCATTAATTTTCTCTTTGTTCATAATCGGTCCTTATTTTTAACGAAATGGTCTATATGATTTATCTTTACTATATTAGATGTATCAACCTGACTTAGAGGTACAACTTCTTTTACGAAAAAATCTTCATTGCTGCCAAGTTGTGCCAGCACTCTAGCATACGGGTCAACAAGCATACTGTGTCCATAGTAAGTTTTCCCGCAACTGTCCATACCAATATTATTAACAGCGCAGAGGTAAACCTGATTTTCATACGCTCGGGATATATTAGTAACTGACCAAATTTTGAAATCCCGTAATAGTGCAGACGGACGGATAATAACTTCTGCTCCTTTAAGAGCATATTGTCTTGCGAGTTCAGGAAAATCACCATCAAAACATATCATACAGCCAATTTTTGCAAATTCTGTTTTCCATACAAATGGTTTTCTTCCCGGTATACTCCAGAATTCAGTAGGGAAAAGAAATGTTTTTCTATAAATACTTTCAATTTGTCCTTTTGAAGAAAACAGTATTGCTGAATTGTAAAATTTATTTTTAATATATGCAGGTTCATAAGTAGTAAAAACTATGTTAGTGTTGTATTTTTTTGCTAACTGTCCAATCTTTGCAAAAATTGTAGGTAACTTATGTCTTAGTTCGTTATACACTTTCGGAATAGACTCTTTAGTTAATGAAAAACCCGTTGTTATAGTTTCCGGGAAAACCAGCAGATTTGGTTTTATTTTTTTAAAAATATCTTTCAAAATAATTATGCAGTAATTAACGTTTTCTTCTATTGCAAGGGGTATTATTTTAGGTTGAACACCACAGATTGTAAATTTTTTCATAACTATTAACTTTTTTTACTTCATGTTATCTAGAATTTTGACAGATTCTATTGCAACTTTTATTGCTTCTTCTATACCAACTTTTTTAATTATAGGATTCTTTGACATTGTAGAACCAATTATAGCTAAGATTTCTCCAACTTTTACTTTTCTAACACTTCCTATTACAAACAGTGCTGAAGATTCCATTGAAGTTGCAAGTATATTACTTCGTTCCCATACTTTCCATAAGACTTCGTTATATTCTTTAAGTGGAACACTTTCAGTGTCACTAAAACTTTCAGTGTAAAACGCATCTTTAGTATGAACAATACCAACATGGTATTTAAATCCCAATCTCTTTGCCGCAGTAATTAATGAGTTAACAACATCAATATCAGCTACAGCTGGATATGATAAAGGAACATACTGTCGCGAAGTGCCATCTTCACGTACGGTTGCTGATGAAATTACAATATGTCCCACTTTTACATACCTCTGTAACGATCCCGCAGTACCAACACGTATAAATACTTTCGCTCCTATGTTTATAAGTTCTTCAATACAAATTGCAGCTGATGGACAACCGATACCAGTTGAAGTTGTTGAAATTTTAATTTTCTTACCATCATATCCAGTAATATATCCAGTAAATGTCCTAAACTCTCTGTTAAATGCTATCTCTTTAGGTTCATCAAAGAATTTTGCTATTAATTCAGTTCTTTTAGGATCACCAGGAAGTAAAACGTATTCACCAACATCACCTTTGCCTAAACCAATATGGTATTGTATATTTTTTTTCATAAATTTTAACTATTTCCTGTTGATTCTATTTTTGACACTGTAGGTTGTTCAACTTGCTGTTTTTGCAATTTTTGCTCTAATTTTTTTCTTTTTAATCTTCTTTTCCATCTTCTTCTTATCTCAAGTTTTCTTCTTTTTTGTTTACTTTTACATCTATGTGTCACAACTTTTCCACCTCCTTTTTTATTAAACTATAAGTAGTATTCAAACTTTCAGAAATAACTTTACTTTTGGCAACTATCGGCATAAAATTTGTATCTCCTAACCATCTCGGAACAATATGTATATGCAGATGATCTTCAATACCTGCACCTGCAGCTTTACCAAGGTTTATACCAATGTTACAACCTTGCATCTTATGCGTTTTTCTTAGGAGTCTTACCATTTTGCGAACAAGGTCAAACAGTTCATATAATTCATCTTTAGTTAAATTGTCTAAATCACTTATATGTCTGTAAGGAGCTACCATTAAGTGTCCATTATTATAAGGGTATATGTTAAGGATAACAAAATTGTACACCCCTCTGTAAACAACATAGTTTTTAGCATCATTCTTAGATTTTGACTTTTTACAAAATATACAACTTTTATCTTTTTTAATTTTCTTAACAAATTTTTCTCGCCATGGGGCCCAAAG
>JANXDG010000056.1 GCA_025059805.1 Endomicrobiia bacterium | reverse complement strand
TATTTGAAGAAATTAAGAAGATTAGTAAAGAAGAAGAGACAACGCGTAGCGAATTAATTCGGCAAGCATTAAGAGAATATTTGATAAGAAAAAAATGTGAAAGAGCAAGGAATAAACTTATGTTAGAAGCAGCCCGTAAGGGTGTTATTATGACGGAAAAAGAGATATTTGATGAGATATCTTAATGAAATTTTATTTTGACACCAATGTAATAATGGCTGCATTTTTAACGAAAGGGATTTGTTTTGATATACTTGTAGATGCTGTTGCCTGTCATCAGGTTTACTTCAGTGAAGTTTTAATAAAATAAGCAAAGAAAGCGTTACAAAAGAAAAAATTTTCACAAAAAAGTATATAACTAATATTAACTTTCATTAAGAGATATTTTACTAAAGGTATCACTGCAAAAGAGGTAATTAAAGTTTGTAAAGATGAAGATGACAACTACGTTCTATCTGATGCATTTGCCAATGGTGTAGAATTTTTTGTTACTGGAGATAAAGAGATATTAGAATTAAAACAATATAAAAACATGAAAATTATACCACCAGATAAGTATTGGATAATCAAAGCAAAGGAATTTTTAAAAATCAAGAAATAGTATATAATATTAACGTTTGCCAGTTGATGATAGAGATTTGGGTGTTGTGACAATGGAGTTTAAAAAACTTAGTGAGGCAGCGAAGGACTTAACTAATCACTGGGATGAATAACTTTGATTTTTCAACCAAATTCCCAAACCCGCATTGGGATGGATTGTGGGGTGGATTGGGATGGATGTTTCCCTATTCTACTACCTACTGACTACTAAAAAGCTGGAGCACAAGAGCAACAGAGCACAGGTGTACAAGTTATTTTATCCTGATTGCTTGGTGTTGGCTACTCGCTACTATTATTTAAATTCTGATATTGTGTCGGAGGTAGAGTAGAAAATTTAGTTTTCATAAAAGACCGTCAAAGTTTTTCCAAAAAGTAGTATTGAAGAATTTCTCAACTAATTAATTGCTTAAGTTGACAAAAGGAGAAAAATAATATATTATTTATTTAACATTAGAAGCGGATTGATTAATAGATGATAATGTACCTTTAGGGAGGTTTCTGATGGAACAGATATTAATCAAAGAAAAAAAATACTATGGGAAATATGTTGCCATTAAGAATTTCAAAAATCCAGTTGTTGTTGCTTATGGTAAAGACCCTCAAGAAGTGTATAGAAAAGCAGTAAAGAAAAAATATTTTGACCCACTCATCGTATTTGTTCCAGATAAAAATATAGTGCAAATCTATTGAATATGAAGGTTTTAAATGTTCCTTTTACCAGATTAAGTAGGGATGACATTCCGCGTCCCTGGTTGCCAGTTACTGTGATTAATCCGAATAACAATAAAAAGATTAAAATTTTAGGTTTGATTGATACCGGGGCGGACGAGGTCGCTTTGCCGTCTCGTTACGCATCTATTTTAGGACATAATTTAGAATCTGGGTTTGTAAAAGAAATAAATACAGGCAACGGAGTTACACTTGCTTACTCTCATACTGTGAAGATAGAAATACCAAATTTTGTTATTCAAGATGCTTTGGTTGATTTTATGCCTAATCTGCATATCCCATTACTTGGTGTGAAAAGTTTTCTTAATAATTTTATTCTTATTGTGAATTATCCAAAGAAATTTTTTTCTTTAAAAAGGCCATGATAAACTTTTACAATTTTTTCAAGAGACTTGGATGGTAAAGTGTGTGAAAAATTTTAATTTTTTATTCACTAATTTTTGCTGTCTATCTTTCTAACCCATAATTCACTAATCATTATCTAACAAAATACAGATTCGTGATTAACTATGTGGTTTTCTAAAATGCTGAAAAAAACAACACTTAAGTAAAATATTTACCTAAAGATTTCCATTATAAAGATTGTGTTAAGTTATTAAATTAATATGTTCATTTCATCTTATGATTAAACTTTATTATTATGATAAGGAAGCTTGGGATAATTGGTAAATAATAGAAGATTTTAATAATAAAACGAGTAGAAGTTTTTCTACAAATATTAATAGTTCTTAAGAATATAACTCAACTATTTCTCATTTTACAAAATTACACTTTATAGTAAAAAATTTTTTAATATAATTCTATTTATACTTATATTAAATATTCAATGGTATGAAGCAAGAAGTCAACCAAAATTACAAAAATTTAATAAAATATTGTTATGAAATTTTAAAACATTCTCGGCGTGGACAACATTTGTTTCTGAATATTTATAATGAAGCAAAATATTTTGTTGATATGTCCGAGGTTAGAAAAAGAGAAATTTTGTTATTTGGTGAAGATGAAGAGATTCGTATTTATAAATCTGTTAAATATGATAATAAAGAATCTTATAGATCCACAAGTGATAAGAAAGAGCAGGATTCCCTTTTTGACCTGTTTAATCAATCCAAAAATATAAATAATAACATCAGTCAGACTAATGATGACTCAAAACCCTTAACTCAGTTTCAACATTCGTCTCCACTTAAAGAAGAAATAGTTTTTGAAAAAATTCGGCGTATTTATGATAATTATACTAATAATCCATATGAACTGGAAATTATATACTGCTATCTATTTATATCAGGTAAAAAATCCGATGGTAGTATAATATTTGCTCCGCTTTTTATAATTCCTGCTTAATTAGAATATGTATATGATCTCCAGGAAAACTACTTTAGTATAAAATTAGCAAGCGATGAATTACGGTTAAATATCTTTGCTTTGGTTGAGCTTTATCCTGAAAAAGAAAGTGCATTGTTTAGTAAAACTTGTGGTATTCAATGTCCCCAATTTCCACTTACTTTAGAGAGTGTGAATCAAGTTTTAAAAAAAATTACAGATTTCCATCCTGCTATAAAATGTACTGCAATAAATAGCCAAGATTATGTAACTAATAATAAAGATGACTTAAAATATGAAAATTTTATTATTTATAATTCCGCTGGTTTATCTTTAGTCAAAAAAGACAATGTATATCTTATTAATGATTTAAAATCGTTATTAGATTCAGAGAATTTAGATTTTAGAAACTCGGTTCTAAAAATATTCATTGATAAGGATTATGTAGAAGGTAATGATAATTATAATTTAGAAAAATTTTCTTGGAAAACTCTTTTACTTCCTTTTGCAACTAATCCTCAACAGAGTAGAGTTATAAATGAATTAGGTAAAAGTAAACTTCTTTGTGTTCAGGGACCTCCTGGAACAGGTAAATCACAGACAATAGCGAATTTAATATGTCATTTGGTAGCAAATGGGATTACTATTTTAGTTACAAGTCAAAAAAATAAAGCACTTGAAGTTGTGTCTGAGATGTTAGATAAATTAAAAATTAAGTACCTCTATATGAAGTTATTTAAAGATGATAAAGAATCTAAAAAAATAATTAAAGAAACAATCAATGAATTATTAAGTGAGATTCTATCTTACGATTTAAAAGAATTGGAAAATAAGCTACAATATTTAGAAAGATCGATTGATGAAATGAATTGGAAAATTTCTAAATTATATGAAGAATTTATAAAAGCAAAAAATTTTGAAGCAAAGGAAGTGGAAGGGTTAAATATTAAAATTGGTGAAGTATATTCAAGATATGAAAAATTAAAAGAATACGACATATTTGAAGAAAATGAATTTATTCCTTTAAGTGAACAATCTGCTACAAAAGATTTATTCCTTAAATATATTACTGAATTAGAAAAAATAGAGTGTGAGTATAATTTATTAAGTAAATTAGCAGAAGGTAATATACCTAAATCTACTGAAGAAGTTGAACAGTTTTTAAAAGATTTAACTGAACTGGATTCTAAATTTGAAGAGGAAATACAATCTATCCCTCCAGAAGAGGTGAATATTATTAGTATAACGCTTCCATGTTTTAGATTTTCAACTGATCAAACTTTCAAACAATTAGTTTCTGAGATAAATGATATCAAATATAAACTTCAGCAATATATATTTTATTTATCCCTAATAAATAAATCTGAAAGCAATTTAATAGGTAGAATCATTAACATTATTTGGAGAAAACCAAAGGCTTTTATCATAAAAGAAAGGATTCGTCCACAATTGAATAGTAAATTTGGTGAATGGATTATTATAGAAGAATGTACTCCAGAGAACTATAGAGAAATATTTTCAAAAATAGATAAAGTTTTGTCGGCTATAAATGTTTTTGAACTTCGAAAACAAATAGAAAAATTAATTGAAAAACTTAGACTTTCTGTTAGAACTGACATCATTTCTTGTGTAAATGAACATTGTAGACAGCTGTTACGCATTCCCTTAGATAAAGGAAAAATTATAGTTATATGTCCTAAATGTAAAAAAGAATTTCATTTTTCTCCTACTGAGATCAATGACAATATGATTACTTTTAATCAGTTGAAATATCAATTATTTCATTCATATATGAACAAAGATTATAACCGTTTTAAGGAAGTTTTTGAAAAAACTAAATATCTACTCACCCTATTTACTACCTTTTTATCTATAATGGAAATTGAACAACAAGCCAAAAACTGTGTACAAACAATGAAAAAAATTAGAATTAAATGTTTATCTGATAAATCTCAATTTAGATTTTTTAAAGAAAATTTGCAGAAAATTGTTGATGTAGGTGTTTTAAAAGGAATAATCAGCAAGGCTGATAGTGAGAGTCGCTCCACAGAGTCAATATCCGAAGATATCAGAAGAATTGATAAACAAAAAAACGAACTTATAAGACAATTTATCGATATAAGAGTTAAATATAATTTAAGGAAACGATTAAATGATAGATCTCTTCGTAATGATTTATCATATCTTGCACGTATGTTACAACGCAGTAAGAAACAATTCGCTACTTTTGAAGAACTAAAACAAAATTTTGATTTTAGTAAAATTATTTCCACAATTCCTTGTTGGATTATAAGTATTGATGATGTTGCTCGCATTTTCCCATTAGTAGAGGGTCTGTTTGATGTTGTAGTTGTAGATGAATCTTCGCAGTGTGCAATACCTTCTGCTATACCAATTTTATATCGGGCTAAAAAGGCTGTTATTGTGGGTGATGATAAGCAATTACCAAATGTAGAAATGCAGTACATTGATGATAAGTTTAATCAATCACTAATAAAAGAATGTAAGATAGATGATTTACCAAGGTCAAGATCTTTTGATTGTAAGATAAATTCTCTATTTGATTTATGTGCTGTTTTTGCTGATAATCATATTTTTTTAAATGAACATTTTAGGTGTTATCCAGAAATAATTAGATTTTGTAATGAAAAGTTTTATAATGGTAGACTTATTTTAGCTAGAAGTAGTTTTGGTAATTGTTTAGGTAGAATTCTTAATTTAGAGATAGTAGATGGAGCGTATGATGATGAAAACTTGCATGTGAATAAAAAAGAAGCAGAGGCTCTGGTAAGAAAATTAAAAATGCTTTTTGAAGATCAAAAATATCGAAATTTTACATTTGGTATAATGTCAATATTTAGAGAACAGGTAGAGTATATAAAAGATATAGTGTATACTCCTGGTACAGAATTTTATATAGATCCACAAACACGACATAATTACAGACTAATCATTGAAACTGCAGATGGATTTCAAGGAGATGAGAGGGATGTAATACTTTATAGTTTTCGTTATGCTTCAAATTCATCACCTCTTATTCTTGCTCATACTAGAAGAGAAGAAGATTATAAAAGACTAAATGTTGCATTTAGTAGAGCACGGAGTCAAATATTTTGTTTTGTAAGTTTACCTCCACAAAATTTTCCAAGAGGAATTTTGAGAGAATTTTTAGAATATGTTCAAAATTCAAAGAGTCTTGATATCGAATATCAACCTTGGGATAGTGAATTTGAGATGGAGGTCCAGTCAGAGATTGAGAAATTAGGACTTAAAGTATATCCTCAGTTTAGAACTTGTGGGTTTATAATTGATTTAGTAGTGACAGATGGAAAAAATCGTGTTTTAGCAGTAGAATGTGATGGATGGAGGTTTCATTATAATGAATATGGTGTATTACGGGAAGAAGACATAGAGAGACAGAGAATTCTGGAACGTGCGGGATGGAAGGTAATTCGTATTACATCTCGTGATTTTTATAGAAGTCGTAGTAAAGCTTTGAAACCAATTGTTGAATTTTTCAATAGATAAAATAATTCAACTTACCAATTTAGGAAAATATATTTTAATAAGTATAAAATAAAAATTTATTACATAACAAACTCTCATAGGAAAGATTGTTTGAGAGGGTTAGCAGGTTTTCAAGAAGTCATTGTAAACCTTGTAATAGAGCCGATAAAGATAATATTTATCTGTGATACTTGTAAATTTTAACTGATGGTGTGAGTGCCGAGGAAATAATCAAACAATATCAACAGCTTACAAAAGAAGGCATTGATGTAGCAATTGCTTATCAAGCAGAATGAGTTTCTGAAGGGACGATAATACTATTTGTTCCACATAAGAAAAGATGAAAATTAAGTTTGATGAGAATCGTTGTTTGATGAGGTTGGTTTGAACATCACTTAGTTTGTGAAATTTAAATTCTTACGATGAAACTTGTCGTGTTTAAGATTTTCATCTGCAAGTAATATTAGAAAGGATTTTTGCCGTATTTTATCCTTCTTGACAAATAAAATCAAATGTATTATAATTTATTACAGGGGATGGTAAATTATGAGGATTACAGCAACGATAAGTATTCCGAAGACATTATTTGAAGAAATTAAGAAGATTAGTAAAGAAGAAGAGACAACGCGTAGCGAATTAATTCGGCAAGCATTAAGAGAATATTTGATAAGAA
>JANXDG010000040.1 GCA_025059805.1 Endomicrobiia bacterium | reverse complement strand
ACATCCATCATCATTGATGCTGCATATATCGCTGCAAGGGGATTAATGACGTTTTTCCCAGTATACTTTGGTGCGGAACCGCCCATAGGTTCAAACATAGAAATACCTTGTGGATTAATATTCGCACCAGCTGCAATTCCTAACCCACCCTGGATTATCGCTGCAAGGTCTGTAATTATATCTCCAAACATATTCTCTGTTACTACCACATCATAATATTCGGGACTTTTCACAAACCACATACAACATGCGTCAACATGGTTATAATCCTGTTTTATGTCAGGATATTCTTTACCAACCTCATGAAACACTCGCATCCATAAATCACCACAGTAGGTTAAAACATTCGTCTTATGCACTAATGTTAACAACTTTTTCTTATTCCTTTTTCTTGTGTATTCATATGCGTACCTAATACATCGTTCAACCTGATGATATGTATAAACCATAAGCTGTGTTGCAACTTCATTCTTTGTACCTTTTTGCATAATTCCGCCAATACCTGTATAGACACTACCTGTATTTTCACGCACTACTACAAAATCTACATCTTCAGGCTTTTTATCTTTTATCGGGCAATCTTCTTGTCTAAAAAGTTTCACAGGTCGTAGGTTTATATATTGGTCAAAAGTGAATCTTAATTTTAACAATATACCAACTTCTAAAATCCCCGGTTTTACATCAGGATGACCTATCGCGCCTAAATATATAGCATTAAACTGTTTCAATTCTTCAATTGCAGAATCTGGCAGTGTCTCACCGGTACGAAGATATCTCTCACCGCCAAAGTCAAACTTTACAAATTCAAATTTAACACCGTATTTTTGTCCTGCTGCAGTGAGAACCTTAATTCCTTCATTTACAACTTCTGGTCCTGTACCATCACCTGGTATCACCGCAATTTTATATGTTTTCATAATAAAAATTGCTCCTTTCTCTTTCTACTGAATAAGTTCCATAACAGTGTATTCTTTAGGCTCATCTAACATAGCAGTTGTAATTCTCACACAACCTTTATTCGGTGCGTAGTAAATAAATCTTACACCTTTCTCACCTTTAATATATTCTCTTACTTTAATGCATCCGTCAAAAGTTTTGTTTTGTAATTTCAATTGTAAATCCTTAGCTACTATAGTATAGGCAACTTGTTTATTATCCTTTAGCGTTGTCCACGAAGTATTTGTTTCAACTGGATATTTTATCATTACAGTATAATTTTTAGATGTACTTGTTTTTGGGTTCACTGTATACTCTCTAATTTCACCATTTTCTTTTAAATAGTATCTATCATAAGTTTTAACAACCTTTTCACCTGCAAATAATTTGTATTTTCCAATATACAGGTTGTAATCTAACTTTTTAAACTCTGTAGCTAACCTCATGTTCTTCCCGCCACTTTCTATATCACCTATTGTTATAATATTACCATCTATAGCACCAATGTAATCAGGAGATTCTAAAATTCCTACTTCAGCAGGTTTAACGTATTCGCTATCAGGATGACGGGAAATTATTTCGTTAAACCACATACGTGCTTGCAAATAATCTTTTTTTACATCTTTGTATAATAATCCTAGTCTATATTTTGCTTCAGGAACATACTCACTTTTATTATGTTTTATTATTATAGTGAGATACTTTTGTTCTGCCTTGTCAAACCTTTGATTTTGTTCATCTCTTTTAGCTTGTTCCATCAACATCTTCGGCGGAATACAACTAATACATAACAAAAAAATAATAAAAATAATTATTAATCTTAGCATAACTATAAATCCTCACATAATATCATTAGTTTTGAAAAATACAAAATTTTTTTTCTTGTTTCAACAAGTTTTTTATTTACTAATCTTGATTACAAAAATAATTTTTTATAGTAAACTTTTGTTACAGTTAAAAATTAGAGGAAAATATTAATGAATATTTTTGACTATTTTGCTAAACATAAAAGAGATATTTTCATCATAACTGTTGTCGGATTTATAGCAGGTATATTTTTAGGTTTTGGTGGGTATTTAAGGTATAGCTCTGTTGTTGATACAGCAGCAGTTGTCAACGGTGTAAAAATACCTATCCAAAGATACAACCGATTATTAAACCAAGCAATTGAAACTTATCGCAACCAAGGTAATGAAATTACGGACGAAATTCTACGTTCTATAAAACAACAGGTACTACGTGATCTTATCCAGGAGGAAGTTTTCTGGCAAGAAGCTAAAAAGTATGGTATTATAGTAACTGACCAAGAAGTTTATTATGATATAATGAGCATTCCTGCATTTCAAAAAGATGGTAGGTTTGACCGCGAAACTTATTATAGAACAGTAATTTTACGTCTTAAAATGACACCTAAAGAGTTTGAAGAATCACGTAGGAAACGTATCGCTATGTTTAAGTTAAGAAATTTTATACTTTCAGCTGTGAAACTTACACCACAAGAAGTTGAAGCATATTACAGAGAAAAACAACCTAAAACTGAAGAAGAAAAACAAAAACTTTACTCTCAACTACTACAGGAAAAACAAACTGCTGTTTTAGAAGAATGGTATAAAGAAATAAA
>JANXDG010000037.1 GCA_025059805.1 Endomicrobiia bacterium | reverse complement strand
GAGATAAACCTGTATGTAAATAACCTAACGATGTAGTAGAAATTAAATGTTCATACCTATCAGACACAACAGAAGATACCAAAACTTCATACATCGTATACCCAGGATTACCATTATTACCCCACTCTATTCTTACCGAATACGAACTCACAGAAACAAACCTTATGTAATCCACAGGCGCTGATAACGTGTTCGTTGACACAACTTGTGAAACTGTCCTCAACCCTACCCTGTTTAAAGCTACCACACGCATATAATACGTACTATTCGGCACTAACTCCACTAAAGATAAACTACCATAAGATTTCCTCCCTATAGAAGAAATATAATAATAAAAATCTGTATAAGAAGATAACTCTAATACATACACACTATCTAAAGGATTCTCAGGGTCCTCATCCATCCCCCAACTAACTGTAATACTGCCAGTACTTCTACTAACAACACTTATACCCGGAGGAATATTACATAAAGTTGCTACCGTATACAAAATTTCTGTAGTATGTCCAAACTTGTCCCTACAATAAACTTTAATAAAATAAGTTGTATTAATAGAAAGTGAAGTAAATAGGTGGGACGAAGCAGAAAACCATTGAGTAGTTGTTGAGATATTAGGTTCAAAATTAGCTGTAGTAGAAATAGAAAACTTATAAGCTTCAGAATGTAGACCGATACCTGAATCATAAGCAGAAACTGAAACCAGTATACTTGAGATATGTATTTGAAAATCTACATTGTTTATTACAGGTGAGGAAGTATCAATTCTGAAACATAAAGAATATGTACTTTTTCCTTCTTCATACCAAAAATTATCAAAACATCCTACCATCCAATAGTAGGTGTTATCAGGTAAAACATTGCTTGTATAAAAATTATTACTTGAAACCACAACACCTGAACCATAATCATAACCAGTAAAATCTATCATAGTAGAAATATATACTCTATATCTTGCCTGAGGATGACCATCAAAATCAACATAACCCCAACTAAAATTTACAACTCTTGAGTTTAACCACGTGTCATTATAAGGTGTTGTAAGTATAACCAAAGGTAAATTGTTGATATTTTGTTGGAAACCACTTACAACTTCTGTCGTACCAACAATATGATAAAATGTTGCAAATACTAATAATGAAGAATCGTTAGTATAAGGACCAGAGGAACTGTTAACACTACCACCGCTTGAAACTACATCTGTTATAATTTCATACCCGCTGCTACTTAATACTACAACTGGAAAAATCAAAAAAACAAAAATTGTACTAACAATTTTATTACATTTTTTGTTCATAATCTCTAATACTTACTCTCCTGCAAAAACACACACAAACTCATTTTATCCGTTCTAACGCTTTCTTTGTCTCTTCTTTGGTAGGATTATAATACAATGATTTCTCAAAATACCTTTTTGCTTTCTCCATATCGCCTGAAGAGTACGCCTGCATGCCTAAATTGTAGTATCTTTCTGCAAGAGTATTACTTATTTCTTGCAGTTGTTTAATTACTACAACGTTGTTAGGATTATATTTTAAAGATTCTCTATAGTATTCTACTGCCTCCTCATACCTATTGTTCTGATAATGTGTAAATCCTTTAGAATAATACTCATCTGCAAGTTTAAGTTTTATCTCTTCAATGTAACCTTTTGATTTTTCATAGTATTCAGTAAACTGAAGTTTCTCTGAAAAACTCATTACTTCCTTAAATTTATTAAGTGCGTCTAAAAACTTACGAGTTTCATAAAGACGTAACGCCTGGTTAAACATCTCCTCTATTTTTTGTTTGTTTTCAAGTTGTGCTTTTTTAAGTTCTTCTTCTTTCTTTTGCTGTTCAATTTCAGCAAGTTTTGTTTTACATTTTTCAAGATAATCTTTAGCATCAATACGGTCAGGCGAGTGCGTAAGTACAGCTTCAAAATATTTTATTGCTTCTTCATAGTTTCCTTTCTTAAAAAACTCTACACCTTTAAGATACAAAGAATTAACTTGTTCAGCAGCTAACCTTGCAATCTGTATGTCTATTTCTTTAAGCAAATTTTTTGCAGGTTCATGCTGTGGTGAAATACTAAGTATTTTATTTAGTTCATCCTTGGCTTCTATAAATCTAGCTTGGTTTCTAAATTTAACAGCTTTCTTAAAGTGTGTTTCTATTAACCTTGCATTCCTACGTTCAAGTTGTTGTTGTTTTATTTTCTCTATTTCTTTAGTTATATTATTTAGTATACTTTGAGCTTCTGTGTTGCCCGGGTCAAGTTTTAAAACATATCCACAGTAGTGTCTACTTTTAAGAAAATCTTTTTTCTCAAAATTAACTTTTGCTTTCGCTATATACTTATCAATAATCTTCTGTCTCTTTTCTTGTTGCATCTGTATTTTTTGTTCAACTTTTGATAACAAGCGTAGTAACTGCGAATCATCAGGATAAACTTGCAATAAGGTGTTTATTTTTTCTTTCGCACCATAGTAGTCCCCACTGTAGTACAGGTCATAAACTTCATTTATTTTTTTATGATAGTACGCGTCTGGATTATAACTTACACTACCAAAACTGAAACCGCCAAAATCTAACCTTAAAGCTAACTGATGTGTTAAACCAAGATTTGACAAACTTTTAAACTCCTGATAAGGTTTAAAAGAATAAATCAGGGATAAATCTTTCAACATCACTCTAAATCCACCAGTAAAACCACCAATAACGCTTTCTTTAGGAATATACTTGTAGCCGAGTAATAATTCTATGATATTTACTGGCTTTATAGTAGTTGCAAAACTATAATAAGAAGGATTTATATTATCAGAAGACAAACTATGAGATATCATAAATTTAAACAACTTCAGTTTAGGAAAGAAAAATTTTAACCCAAAATTAAAATAATTCGTTAACGGAAATTCCTTTGAAACATATTTTACAGAAGAACCTATGTTTTTATTACCTAAAAGAAGTTTAACCTCGCATATATCATACCCCCAGGTTTTACCAAAAATACCTAAATAATCAAGTATTTCTGTAATATTAGCTATACCTTCTAAATCTAAAGCTACACCTTGTGAAGAATATTTTGTAAGTTGTGAATGAATAAACTTCAAATTTAATCCTACACTACCCCAGCTACGATATGCTGGAACAACAGTTGTAATGTTTCTTGCATAACTTACAGTAAAGATTGTCTCATAACTTGAAGGTAACTCATATTCGTTTAAATACATATCTATACCTTGAATTTTGCCAAAATCAAGATAGCTCAGTGCAAAACTTAAGTTCCCAAAACTAAACGGTCTAAAAAAAGATATAAAGTTAAAATTTATCCCTTCAACCCATTCAACACGGGAAAGATATATACTTGGCTGGTATACTTCAGAAATTCCACAACAAGAAACATACCCCACCTCAGAAAATACACTATCTGCTAACCCTGAAGAATAACTATCAGGATTGAAGGATAATGAAGAAACTGTTCCGTATAGAAATAAAGGTAGAAATTGACCTATTGTTAATACCATTAAAATTTTAAGTTTCATTTTCTTTCCCCCCTCTAATCGTAGAAGTTAGCAATTTTTTTACCAAGAAAAACAAAAATTATCTTTGCTTATTCCCAGCACAATGTAACTTTAAAGTGACAGTAGGTCTGTTGTGTCTACACATTTTATTCTATCCTTATCTAATTATTAGTAGTTTACCTGTCTTTTTATTTTCTGAAACTTTGACTATCCAGAGATAGACCCCGCTAGAAACTTCTCTACCATTGTGATCTGTACCATACCAAACTATTTCACCATTGTCTTCCTCAGTGAAATCTATCTTTTTTACTAACATTCCAGAAACAGAATAAATTAGAATCTCTCCTTTTGGAGGTAAATTAATAAACCTTATACCTTCCTGTATAGTTCCTGTATGAGATAAACCATCTTCTGGTACCCAAGGTACTGGATAACACTTTATATCATCCAAACTATAACTTTGTACCGACATTATCGCAAATATTCCTAAATACCTTGAATTTGTCGTTACACAACGTGTTGTTTTGTTAACTTTTGTAGGTAATTTTATCCAGGTGTCCCTTTTTTCATCATAATAGTATACTGTCACTAATTTGTTATCCAAAACTAAATTGTTGAATTTTATTGAAAATTCATTTTCCACAAATAAGATTTCCTTATTATGTTCATCATAAAGCTGTACTGTGAACATCTTTAACACAGAAAGATTTTGTAGAACTCTACTATACAGTTGCCCTTTTTTTGGATGACTGTTAACTTCTTCAATTATAAAATATCCTTCACAAGAAAGTATGTTAGAATAAGTGATTTCTAAACATTCTTGTAAATCAATAACTATTTTATTTGTGTCAGCTAAATTATGCAATGTCTCAAACTCTACAGTTTCCAGCACTATTTCCTTAGATGGTTCAACTATTACACTAACAGTTAACAAATACTTATTTGCTGGTTGTAACCCTTGCGGTAGCAAAGTTATTACAGTAGAATTTTTACATACAGAAGAACTAATTTTACAACTAACTATATCAGAAAATCCTCCTTTATGATTGAATTTTTCAACTTTTACATTTATTCTCTCTAAGTTCACAATTGTGTTAAATTCCACCTCTATAGGTGCATCTTTTTTTACCCCAATATACTTTCCGTTGTATTTAACCCCTGGTATTTTTACACTTGCTTTAAGTTGAATAACATCATCGGCATCTTTGTTATCTTCATTTAACAGATTCTCTACTATACTCGCTGTAATGGTAAAAGTTGTAAGGAATATATATTGTGTTTCTATCCCTTCTAAGTTAACTGCTTTTAATCTATAGCAGTAGGTTGTGTTTGGTAATAACCCTTTATGGATAAACTCTGTTTTACATCCACTATAAACCTCAACAAAACTCATCTCATCACTTGAAGACACTTCAACAACATAAAGAGTATATTCAGGATTATCATTATTATCCCAACAAATTGCTATCTGTGTTGAAGAAACTAAACTAAACTCTACCTTAGAAGGTATGTTAGCCAATGTGCATTTTGCTACAGTAGGTGAAGAAATTAGTGTATGTATCCTTTCTCCTGTTCTATTTACTGCCACTACCCTGCCATAGTAAACTGTATTAGGCTGAACTCCTAAAATAGCCCCACTACCACCACCATAAAGTGTCTCTAAAGAAACTACTTTACCAACAAAATCTAAAGAGGTAGAAACTTCTATAATATAAGTTGTATCATAAGGATTGTTAGATAAAGAAGTATCCCACATCACTTTTATAGTATCAGTTGATACTTCTGACCATAAACAACCTTCTGGCAGTGAACAAAGTGTACAACAAAAACTATCAAGCATAACATAAAAATTTTCATTCCCTCGTTGTATCACTACTCTACCATAATAAACAGTATTTGGTAATAAACCTTCAACAGTTAACTTACTGTCAGATTTTACTCCTATAGAAGAAGATACCAAAGAAAAATTAATATCAGTTGATACTTCAACAATATATACTGTATCTGGTGAATCTAATGAATAAACATCTTGCCATCCTATTGTAATAGAAGTATCGGTTTTCCCTTCCCAAAATACAATCGGAGAAAATGGGTTAAGAGTTGTTGCTTTCCCTAAATACACCCAGCTTGTTTCTATCCCATTATTATTTATCGCTTTTACACGGAAATAAAAAGTTGTATTATGTAGTAAGTCAGTATCTGTGTAGCTATTTGTATACACCAAACTGCTTGTTATAATTGTCTCAAAGCTTTCATCTGAAGCTATCTCTACTACATACCTTGTAGAGGAAGAATTTGAATTAGGATCCCAAAAAACTGTAACTGAAGTATAAAAGATAACAAATGGTCCTGAACTACACAACGGTGGGTTGCATAAAGTTGATATTTCATACAAACTTGTCTTTGTATTTTCTAAACCAAACTGATTTCTTGAATTTGCTTCAAAGTAATATGTAGTATTTGGTTGAAGCGAGTCAAACCAGTAGAAATTAGAATTTTTTGTCCAAGTTGATATTAAAATATTATTTTCATTATCAAAAACACCATAGTAAATACCTGACTCGCCCACTTCTAAATTAAAAAAACTTTCAGCACCCGAAGGTATTGCTTTTACTGCTATACTTGTTTGACAGACTATAAATTCTATTCTTTCAACTTCTTCAATTCTGGTAGCAACAGGTGGGTCACACCAAGGTGTCTCAATTGGTGTATCATTCAATGTATTAATTCCTGCGTTTCTTGACTTAACCCAAAATTTATAAGATACATTAGGATATAGTCCAACATATGTAGTAGTGTTAGTTTTAAGCCAGCCAGTTACCCTACCTGTCATAACTTCTTTAAAGAACACGCCTGAATTGCCTAAATGTAAGTTTGAATATGCATTACCATGTGAACCTGAAATTGTAGCACCAGAAACTGTTATACTCGTCTGTCCTATCATATCATAATTTATACCTGTTGAAACTTGAATACCTGAGTACCTATTCATCCAGGAGTGTTGAACTACTACTGTTTGTCCTGCCAAGTTTTCTGCTGTAACCCTTGCATAATATAAAGTGTTGTACCTACTAACTTCAATTAATGCTGAATTTGCTCCTCTAATTGTAACACTACTAAAAATCTCACCAGTAAAGTTTGCTGAAGTAGATAACTGAATTATATACTTTGTTGCTGGAGGGTTATCAGGATTTGTATGTCTCCATTTAACAACAATTCTGTTCTCATAAACATCCCAACTTGCAGAATCAGCAACAGCAGGACGCATACATAATGTAACTCTTGCACCTGCTGAACTTATTTTTTGATCAAATACATTTTTTGCTATAACTCTTGCATAATATGTAGTGTTTGGAGATAAAGAAGAAACAGAAACTAAACCTGCCGTTCTCACTGTTTGTGAAGATATTGTTACCCCGGTAAAGTTTTCAGAAGTAGAAAGTTGAACTACATATGTAGTATCATCAGAATTTGGCGGTGTCTCATTTAATGTCCAAGATATTGTCACTGAAGATGCCCAAATGTTAACCCAGGGTGTCGGTGGAAGTGATGGTGGGTTCAACCCTCTAATTATAAATCTTGAAGTATAAGTAGATACACCAAACTCATACCAGTACTCGTCTGCAACTCTTACACACCAATAGTAGGTAGCATAGAAGGGCAGTGAAAGTGTACATTTTTGAGCAGAAGAGATTATAACCTCACTACCATAATTTGTACCTATAAAATTAGGCGAAGTTGAAATAATAATTTGATACCTTGCCTGCGGATAACTATCAAAATCAAAGTATCTCCATTCAAAGAGTACTTCTGAGTTTGTTGTAGAAAAATCAAAATAAGGTGTGGCCAAAGAAACTAAAGGTAGGTTATTTATGTTTTGATGAAACCCGCTTGAATGCTCATAGGAGCCACCTCCAGCATAAAATGTCGCAAATGTCATCAAGGATAAACTATTAACAAATTCACCAGAAGAAGATTCATTACAACCTCCGATGTTATCCACAATTATTTCATACGGGCCACTACTTTTGTAAACAGAATATAAGTTACATAGCAGAGAAGATAAAAATAAAATAAATATATAACAAAAAGAACCATTTCTTATCTTCTTCACCATTCTATATATTATACAATTTTTTTGCCAATAAATTCTACAAATAACTTATGTTTTTATCTAATATCTGTAACTTTATGGTAACTTATGTATAGATTTTTACACATACTTGTAGGTCAAATCATTTATCTTCCTTTCTTAAGCTGTTTTATTTCATTTTCTAATTCATTTATCTTTGCGTTTTGATACTTGACTACTGCTATTAACACACCAATTGTATCTGCTAAACTTATCCCGTCACCCTGTGGTGTCAAAAGTTCTTGTGGAGTTTCATCAGAGATCATTCCTATTCTAAACTTCCTGTCCGGCTTGTCACCTTTATATCTATATTTCACAATCTGCACATTATCAATTATCCTTACTAGCCCTTCGTACTCCTGTTGTGTCAAAGTTGTAATATCCTTTTTCCATTTCCTATCACTATATATTGCCCAACCAGATGAAATAGCTTCGAATCCTTCACCTTCATATCCAACCTGTAGCGCATATGGTGTATTAGGCATTCCTACACAAACACCAACCCTGCCATCTGTAGAAACTGATATACCGAATGTTGCACCACACCTTGCCTGAAATATCCTTGCATTACTCGTAGATGAGTTCACATCTAAACTTGCTCCAGGAGATATAGTTTCTATACCTACCTTACCATTCATAAAAACAGCTGCGGGTTCTCCTGTTGGAGCAACTATATGTACCCCTGCATAAGGAGCAACTTCATTTATTCCAACCTTTCCTTCAGAAGTTACTGTTAATCTTTCAGTAGCACCATAGACAAACCTCATCCTGCCTAATTGGTTATGTATACTCCAGGGAGTATCCGTATGGTCATAAAAAAGAATTCTTGGACCTACACCTTCATCTGTATCTAAAGATAAATTCCCGCGAATGTTAGTATGTCCTGCTGTTGATATAGTGAAACTGTATGGGGTAGAAGTAGTACCTACTGCTAAACTATAGGTATCAGAAGGTGAACTACGAATATCTAATTTAGCAGATGATACTCCTGTACCAATCCCTACCCTACCTACTGCTACTACTAAAGTAGAACCACCAACTGAGAACGCACTACCTTGCACTGTTGCTGAACCTGTGACTATGAGTTGACCTACAACTGTAGTATGGCTTGAAAGTGTGATATTGCCTGATGTACCTGTAGCGGTTGAGAATATGTTTCTGCCAGTTAAAGTAATTGTTCCTGCAGTGATACCATAAGTCACTCCTAACCCGCCTGCACCTGCAACTGTTGCTGAACCTAAAACTATAATTTGGCCGTCAACAGCAAGGTTGTTTGCGCCTGGGTTTGCATCTGTATTACCTATACGCACACCACCGCCAGCATAAAACCTCGCAATACGCGTCCAACTACCTTGCTGCATTACCTCAAGTCTTGAACTTCCTTGAAGAACCGCTTCAATATTCCCAGCTCCTGAACTTATTTTAATATAAGAATCTGTACCGAAACCACTCTGCCCTCCATACAAAGTTAAATGATTTGTATTATCACCATAAATATTACCTCCAGCAATACGAGTGATATTACCTCCATCTAATCTTAACCCACCACTGCCTTGTATCGTAGTTGAACCTGTTACTATAAGTTGACCTGAAACTGTAGTGTGGCTGGATAAAATAATATTGTCAGCAGGACCTGAAACTGTTGAAAAAATTCTTGCACCGGTTAAAGTAATTGTCCCTGCTGTGATGCCATAAGTCACACCTAACCCACCTACACCGAAGACCGTTGCTGAACCTGTAATAACAACAGCACCTCCCGAGGTTATTGTAAGTCGCTTGTCTGAAAGAGAAACATTTGAGGTATCTGAAACGTCGTTAGTACAAAGATGTAAACTACCTCGTCCATTTGTCCCCGTTCTCTCAAAAACAATCCCTCCCTTAAAATTTGTCGCCCCTGCTGAATGAACTTTAAATAACATACTTATACTATCACCCGATGTAGTAGAATTATTTTCCAATGCAATTGCTGGCAAAATATTAGAACCTCCAGTACTAATATATACTAATCCTGCATTAACGGCCTCTACTACATTGGGACCTATACCAATAGTGCCACCTGAAGGTTGTAATCTGAGCGGCCTTGGTGTTGTTCCTTCAACAACGTCTATATATCCTTTTCTATTTTCTGAAGTACTATGTGTACGAACACCTAATTTCACTTCAATAGGATCGCTTGTACCTTTGCTAGCAACTTTCAACAAATCTTCCGTTGCTGTAGTAGATTTAGTTGTATCACCATGAATAGCAAGTTTAACCCCAGGCGAGGATTCACCAATACCTACTCTACCTGTAGTAATTACTAAAGTTGAACCACCAACTGAGAAAGCAGCACCTTGTACTGTTGCTGAACCTACAACTATAAGCTGTCCTGAAACTGTAGTGTGGCTGGATAAAATAATATTGTCCGCAGGACCTGAAACTGTTGAAAAAATTCTTGCACCGGTTAAAGTAATTGTCCCTGCTGTGATACCATAAGTCACTCCTAACCCACCTACACCTGCAACTGTTGCAGAACCTAAAACTATAAGTTGACCACCAGTCCGTGTCCAGCCAGTGGCTGTAATATCTACATTTGTACCGTCATCAGTGATTGTAGAATTACCAATCGTAGTAGTACCAGTAAACCTTGCAACTCTGTTTGTAGTTCCTGACCCTGAAACAATACCACCTGCAGGTATTGTCCCTGTTGCAATATCCACCCAGGAACCCGCAGTATAAAGTTTAAGTTTATCACCTACATATGCGACTCTACCAGGTGCACCTGTTGGGTCTGAAGTTAAATCTGCAAAGTCAACATATTGCCCTGTATATGTAGAGCCACCAACCCTAAACTGTGGTAATCCACCAGCACCTGTCAAACTTGCAAGTTCGTTCCATGCGTTGTTATCATAAGCATAAATTTTTAGTGTAGAAGTTGAACTATGAATTACCACTTCTGCATTCCCGCCTATATCTTTACCAGTCACTTTAAAATACGCTCCTGTAACAGAACTTGTCCCACCAAGTATAGTAACAGCTGAGTCATTGCTTATGTTTCTTATATTTGCAACACCTGAAATACCAATATCACCAATAACATGAAGTTTTGCTTGTGGTGTGGAAACATTAATCCCTACATTACCTAAAGTATCTATTGTCATTCGTACAGCAGTTGCGTTTTCGTCTTTTATAAGAAACTTACCTTGTCCTTCAACAGCAGAACTACCTGTAGCAATTAATGACCATTGACGACCACCAGCGGTATCCCTTGCATCTATTGACAGTCCTGTACCGTAATCTTGTGGTAATCTAATATGAACAGGTGCGGCTGGTTCACAACCTATACCTATCCAACCATTATTACGAACAAGAAAATTTTTTGAACTACCATCAACAGCTGTGCTAACAAATAAACTATAGGATGTTCCTGTACTGAGAACTGTAAGTTTACCGGAAGGTGTTCCACTGCCACCTATACGAACAGAATCACCCTCAGTTTCTAACCGTACAACTGTACCTTCATCTACCCAGCCAGCACCTGCTAAAGAATATCCTGCAGATGAAGAATAAAAAGCATAAGGTACAGCAAGGATTCTTTCTCTACCAATCACTTGCTCGTCAATTGTAACTTCAAGATGGTACCCTCCAGATGGCGGGCTTGCCCATGCAACGGTAGAACACGGTACCTGCCAGTTGAAAAGGCCGTTTCTGAAAGTTATTGTTAATGGACCTGTAGAGTAGTAAACTACACTTCCACTCTCATTAGTAATTTTGAAATAACAGTTTGGTCTTGTACCTGTAACAGGTTCACCACCAACAAAATATCGTCCTTGATAGTTAATACTGTCAGGGAGTTGTGCATAAAGAAATATTAGTGAAATAAAGAAGTATAAAAGGAGAAAAATTAAGTATTGTAAGTTTATATTTTTAATTTTTTGTTTCATTTTTTTCTCCTCCTTTTAAAAACAGTATTTTTAATTTTACTATTTAATATGGTTGTCAGCGACTTAAAAACGACAGTTCCCCCATAGAAATTGAAGTATTGGTATGTTTTCTGGTTTTCTCTCTATTGAAATTTATGATAAGATTTTTGTATAAAATCATTCTTATGAAATCAATAGTAATATTCAGTTGCATATTTTTATGCTTTTTAGTGAATAGTATTCTCCTTGCAAAAAGTGAGTTTTTAGATTGTGCTATCACTATTGCTGTTCAAAGAAATAAAAAATTACAAGCAAAACAAAAAGAGGTAGAACTTGCACAAAGACAACTTGTTGTTACTACACGCGCGTTTTTACCTACTTTGTATGTACAACATAGACATTCGTTTGGTCGTACTCAACTTGACGAGTACCGTGCGGAAGATTTATGGCTTAGAGGAATCCAACCGCTATATGCTGGTGGACAAATCTCTGCTTCGCACAGATATTCAATTTTAGCTTTAGAATATGCAAAAATAGATTATACAAAACTTAAGGAAGAAATTATTGCTAAGGTTAAACAAGCATATTATGAATACTTAAGTAGTTTACTTGAAGTAAGAGAAATTGAAAAACTTGCATCAGATATTGAATTTTACTACAAAATGTTGTTAGATGAATATTCAGCAAAAGCTATTTCAGAACTTGAATTGCAAGAAGGTAAGGTCTTTAAAGAAAAAGTTGATAATATGTTAGAAAGAAGTAAAAGAAATAAGAAGCTGTATGAGGAACGGCTTGTAAAACTTGTAGGTGTCGAAAGTATAGAAGATATACCATTTCCTATAACAACAAAAATTGTAGATGAACCGCCAAAAGAAATTGATTTTACTTTTGACCAACTTAAAAATTTGTTGATTATAAACAATCCTGATCTAAAAAAATCAGAACTTAACATACAAATGGGTAAACAAAAACAAAAAGTTGTCACTGGAAAAACAAAACCTAAATTTTACCTTGAAGGAAGTTATGGAAGAAGTGGTGAAGCATATGTTAAAGAACCGCTTGTACTTACAACAGTATGGTCTGCTATGGTACGTCTTGTATGGCTTTTTGGAGGAAGTTCGTTAGAGGTTGGATATCAAAAGGATAGAACCATACCAAGAGAAATTGTAGATGTTTCACAAAGAATTGATACAACTATAATAGATACCAAACTTGGTATATTTGACGATTTACGATATTTTGCAGAAAAAAAAGAGGCGGAAACAACAATATCGCATGCACAAGCTGAATATGAAGATACAAAAAATGTTTTGTTGTTAGAACTTGAAAAATTTTATAATGAATACTATACATCTTTGTTAGATGCTAAAGTAGCATATTCTGATTTAAATTTAAAAAAATGGCGACTTGATACTATAAAAAAGAAAAGAGATATATATGAAACTTCAACACTGGATGTTATGAGCAACATTTATTCTGTTTCTGAAGCAGTTTTGACTTACACAAAATCTGTAGTACAAAATTATATTGCAGTAGCTGAAATTGAAAAATTAGTTTTATTACCATTAAGATGAAACAAATATTAAATTCAATCTATAAAATTTTAGTTTTTTTTGTTAACAAACTATTGTATTTTCTGAAACACATTTTTGCAAAAATAGCAGCTGATAGAAAACTTATGGTTATCTGTGTAGTTTCAATTTTAGTAGTAATATTTATATTTTCTTTTATTATAAGAAAATTAGTGTTTAAAAAAGCAAAAGATGAGAAATCGCAGATTGTAAAAGTAAAAGTTGAAAAAATAAAGAAAGAAAATAAATCTATCTCATATCCAGTAATGGGTACAATAAAAGGAACAGTAGAAACTGAATTAAGGTTTGAAATTGAAGGTGTGATACAGAAATACAACTACAAAGAAGGTGACAGAATCCCTAAAGATGCAACCATTGCATATTTAGATATAAAAGATGCTATGGCTAAATTACAATATGCAAAAAATAAATATGAAAGTGAGAAAGCAGCATATTTTTCAGCACAGCAAAGATTAAAGGTTTATGAAGACCTATTCAAACTCAAAGCTATCTCAGAATCAAAAATTATTGAAGTAAGGTACGAAGTAGAATCAATTAAACAACGAATGGCAACTGCAATGGCAGAACTTGATTTGGCACAGTCAAACTTGCAAAAAACTAACCTAAAAGCGCCATATGCTGGAGTTTTAGCAGAAATATATATCCATGCGGGTGAGTTTGTCACACCAAACGATGTTGTGGCAAAGTTCATAAGTATACAAGATGTATACTGTGAAGTTGAAGTTCCTGAAAAAGATGTGTTACAACTTAAAACCGGACTTAATGCAACACTTACCTGTGATGCTTATCCAAACACAAAGTTTGACGGTGTAGTTTCTGAGATCGCACCTATAGTTAAAGAAAAAACAAGAACTGTAGTTGTAAAAATAAGAATTCCTAACACTCAAGGAATGCTTAGGTCAGGAATGTTTGCTCGTGGTGAAATCAAAATACAAGAAATACAAAATGCTATAGCTGTACTAAAGGATAGTGTAATTTCGCTTGGAGGTGAGACAAAACTTCTACCTATACTTAAACCTATACCTGATAAAGAAAATCTCGGTGTTGTTGAACTAAGACAAATCACAATCTCGCAAGAAGTAGATAAATACATAATCATCACAGATGGTGTAAACGAAGAAGAATACTATATTACAGAAACTACAGGTGAACTTTCCGACGGTATTGTCGTAGAGTATACAGAGGCTAATCAATAAATGTCTTTAGTAGAATTTGGTATTAAAAAACCTGTCTCAACATTAATGTTAGCCTTATCTATTTTTGTTTTTCTAATTGTTGTTTTGCCACGAATTCCTATAGAACTTTATCCAAATTATGAGATAAAACAGGTATCTGTGATTGCACATCTTCGTGGTGGTGTGCCTGCATCTGAAGTTGAGAAGTATGTAACCCGACCTATGGAAGAAGTTTTCTCTGAGATTAATGGTGTAAAAGAAATAATCTCTGCTTCAAGAGAAGCTGAAGCTGTAATTGTTATTAAGTTTTATCCAGAAGTAAACTTAGATTTTGCTATACTTGATATAAGAGAAAAACTTGCAACTATAAGACATAAACTTCCACGTGAGATGGAACGGCCAGTTATAGCAAAGTTTCAACAACAGGATGTGCCAATTATGATTATCTCACTTGGGTCAAATAATTTAACTACAGAACAACTAAGAGATATAGCGGAGGATGTCTTAAAGGAGAGATTAATGAGAATACCTGGTGTTGCAAATATAGAAATAAGCGGTGGTAGAGAAAGAAAAATTTTGATAGAATTTGACCCATCAAAACTTGTAGCCTATAACTTACCTATTTTAGAAGTTGTTACAAAAATAAATCTAACTAACATTTCTGTATCTGCAGGTGAAATAGAGGGAAATAACCAAAGAATACCAATCCGTGTAACAGGTGAATATGAAAACCTTGAAGATATAAAAAGTACAGCTTTAGCAGTAACTGAAAAAGGTTCTGTAGTATATTTAGGTGATTTAGCAACAGTAAAAGATTCATACTATGAACCTTCATCTTATGCACGGCTCAATCTAAAAGATATTGTATCAATATATATACAAAAAGAAACTACTGCAAATACGCTTGAAGTTGCAAAAAATGTACAAAAAGAAATTGAATTTCTTAAATCCGTATATCCAGAGATTGTTTTTGCTGTGGTAAAAAACGATGCTGAGTTTATAATAAAATCAATAAAATCTTTATGGGTATCACTGATATTTTCTGCATTACTTGTAGGTGGGGTTATACTTTTGTTCTTGCGAAGCTTTATATCAATTTTTACTGTTGTACTTACTATACCTATAAGTTTAGGTATTACAATAATACTTATGTATATAAACAAAATGTCGTTTAATATAATGACATTAAGTGGGTTGGGATTAGGTGTAGGAATGATTGTAGACAACGCTATAATAATTATTGAAAACATAGCATTACATGCTAAAGGTAACAAAAAACCAAAAAATGAAGTTATAATTGAAGCAACAAAAGAACTTTTTGTACCAATGTTAGCATCTACTTTGACTACAATAATAGTATTTTTACCTTTAGTATTTTTAGATTACCAAGTAAGACAACTTTATATACCATTTGGTCTTGCTATCACTTTTTCTTTATTAGCTTCGCTTGTAAGCAGTATAATTTTTGTCCCCTGGATTTATTCAAATCTTACTACAGACATATATGTTAAACAAGAACCTAAATGGCAGGAAATTATGTTGACAAAAAATAAAAAAATACTAAAGTTTATCTTTAGGAAAGCAAAATTTATCCTTCCTTTTACATTGCTGTTAGTTTGTTCTTCTTTTTGGATTTTAGCAACAAGAGAATCTGAGTTTATTGAAACAACAGAAATAAACACTTTTAGAATAGGTGTACAATTTCCACCAGCAACACGACTTGAACATTCTAACGAAATAATTAAAGAAATAGAAAAAGAACTTCTAAAATATCCACAAGTTGAACGTGTCAATTCCCGTGTAGAAAAACTACACACTTTTATTGAAGTAAAAGTAAAAAAAGATGTAGAAAAAATAAAAAATGATTTTAGGAAAAAATTTGATAAGTTTGCACCTGCATTCCTTTACTATCAACCATCACAAGATATTGCTTCTAAAGAAGTATTTATTGATTTTTATGGACAGGATTATAAAGTTTTAAAACAACTTGCGTTTTTAGCTTCTGGTAGGTTATCACAAATACCACAACTTACAGATGTTAAAATAAGAATGCGTGAGGATGAACCAGAAATTATCGTAAATGTGGACAAATCTAAACTGTCCTTAGGTAAGTTTTTAACATTATACTTTGCTGAATCTCTACATTGTATGTTAAGAGGGTTAGTTGCTACTTATTACAGAATCGGCGGGAAAGAGTATGAAACAATATGTAGATTAATACCAGGAAGTATAACAAATACTAAAGAATTAGATTTTTTAAAATTTATATCTCCTTACAAAGAAATTTATGGGTTAAACCAACTTGCTGAAGTTGCACAAGTTGACCAACAACAAGAAATTTGGCGAAAAAATAAAAGAAGGTTTATACAAGTTTCTGCAAACAGGCACAAAGTAGGACTTTCAACTGCAGCTAAGTTAATGGATAATGTTTTAAAAACAATAAGTTTTCCAAAAGATTATTCATACAAATTTTCAGGTGAATACGAAGATATGATAAGGAATAGAAAACAGTTTATGTTAGCACTTGGGTTGACTGTAATATTAGTTTATATTACACTTGCGGCATTGCTTGAATCATATTTACAACCGTTACTTATTATGTTTTCAATCCCTGCGGGGTTAATAGGTGTAGCTTGGTTTCTTTTTATATTTAAAAGACCTATAAGTTTGGGATCATGGATAGGACTGATGATACTGTGCGGTATTGTTGTAAACGCAGTAATTGTTATGATTGAGAAGATAAATATATATAGAAGAAAAACTAAAAGAAAACTAATATATTCAGTACTTGCTTCACCTAATACGTACTTAAGAGAAGTACTGATGACTTCTGTTACTACAATTTTAGGTACTTCACCATTAGTGCTAAATTTTGACGAAACTGCAGTTTTATGGAGAACATTAGGCATTACAATTTTTGGTGGTATGTTAACTTCAACCATAATTTGTTTGTTTCTAATACCTATTCTTTACTATAATATAGAAACAAAACAATAGCTATGTTTAGATTACCTGTAGATAGGCCAACATTGGTAAGTATGTTTTTTGTAGGTGTAGCTTTGTTCGGTATAATTTCTGCGTTAAGACTACCACAGGAACTGTTCCCATCGTTTGAATACCCACAAATAACCGTAATCACAAAATACGCAGGAGCCGGCCCACAGGAAGCTGAAAAACTTCTTACACGACTTGTAGAAGAAACAGTAAAAACAGCAAAAAATATCTCCCGCGTATGGTCTATCTCTAAAGAAGGTACTTCAATTGTAGTTTGTGAATTCCATTGGGGAACAGATATAAACTTTGCTGCTCTTGAAGTAAGAGAAAAACTGGATCTGATAAAAGAACGATTGCCAAAAGATGCACACGAACCTATTGTCCTAAAATATAATCCGTTCAAAATAGAAGCAATGAATCTATCTGTAAGATATAAAACACCTCAAACAGACCCGTATAAACTTGCAGAGTTAAGATTAATATGTAAAAAATATCTAAAAGATGAATTTGAACGAATTGAAGGCGTAGCAAAAGTTGACCTTTATGGTGGTACAGAAAAAGAAATAATAGTTGATGTTGACAGAAACAGGTTAGTTGCTAATAATTTATCTTTGTTAGATGTAATTAAAGTGTTAAGAGAATCCAACATAACCTATCCCGCAGGAACAATAAAAGAAGAACAAAAAGAATTCACTGTTAAAACTGTAGGTGAGTTCAAAACTGTAGAAGATATAAAAAGTATCCTTATTCCAGTTGAAAGATATCCGCGACAAGAACGAATACAAAAGTATGTACGAAGAAAACCTAAAGAAGAACAACATATAATATACCTCTCAGATATAGCGGAAGTTTATGAAGGAATAAAAGATATCAAAGGATACTCAAGAATAAACAAACAAGACCATATCTCTGTTGCTGTTTATCAACAGTCAAAAACAAATCTCATTAAACTTTCAAAAAGTATAAGGAAAAAACTTGAAGAATTAAAACAAACAAAAATACCTCAAGATGTTATTGTAGAAATCATATACGACCAAGCAGATTTTATAAAAAGTTCACTTAATAATATCTATATTTCAGCATTACAAGGTGGATTTTTAGCATTTATAGTGCTTTATATATTTTTAAAAGATATAATTGCATCAGTAATAATATGTATATCCATACCCTTAGCAATACTTGCTACTTTGTCATTTATGTATTTTTCTGGGTTATCTTTAAACACAATGAGTTTAGGTGGGTTAGCGTTAGGTGTAGGGATGTTAGTTGATAACTCTATTGTTGTGTTAGAAAAAATCTTTGCTGAAAAAGTTAAACAGCCATCAGTTGAAAAAAAAGAAATTATATATTCTTCAACTGTACATGTTGTTGGTGATATAATTTCTTCAACTTTAACAACAGTAGCAATATTTTTACCTTTAGTATTTGTTGGTGGTGTTATAGGAAAATTATTTAAAGAATTAGCATTAACTGTAAGTTTCTCTTTAGCAAGTTCAATACTTGTAGCTTTGTTTTTAGTTCCAAGATTAGCATTGTGGCTAAACCTTGAAAATTATATCAACAAAGTTTTAAACAACAGCACAACAACTACTTTTGAGAAGAAATTATCTTTGTTTAGTTTGACACTTGGAAAGTTTTTAAAATTAAAGGTAATCTACCCTATACGGATTTTAGCAGTATATTTGATTTCCGGTATACTTATACTCTATATAATACCTAAAGAATTTATGCCAAAGATTGATGAAAGAAAGTTTATAATAAATCTTACTTTGCCTTCAACATCTACGCTTGAAAATACTAACAAAGTTGTCTCTGAAATTGAAGATTTCATATCTAAACTAAAAGAAGTAAAAAATATTATAGTAAATATTGGTTCTGCTGAAGAAGAAAAAGCAGGCCAAGTTGAAGTTTTAGGTCCTAACCAAGCAAGAATTATTGTAAACCTTAAAAAAACAGGAAAAACTACCTCAGAAATTGTCTCAATGATAGCAGAAAAAATTAAAAAAATACCACAAAAAATTGAAACTGAATTCATAACACAACAAGGACTCTTCGGTACAGGTATTGGGACATCAGCAGCTGTTGTTGTAGAAGTAAAAGGTAAAGAACTTAAAAAAATTGAAACTGTAGCTAAACAAGTTGCAGAGTTTTTACAAAATTTACCTAATGTGTACGGTATAAAGGTTATCCCTGCTGAACCAACAAAAGAAGTGAAATTTGAAATAGCACGTGAAAAAGCTTCCTTGTTTGGTATTACAGTGCAAGATATCGCTACAACTGTCATTGCTGCAATAAAAGGATATTCACCAACTACATTTAAACAACAAGAAGATGAAATTGATATCCGTGTACGATTCCAAGAAAAATATAGAACTACACTTTCTGAAGCAGCTGAACTTACTATTTATTCACCTATCTTAGACAAACATATATATATAGGACAACTAAGCGAGATAAAACTTACAAATTCTTTACCTGAAATTAGACGAGTGGATGGTGAACGTACATATATTGTTTCTGCGAATACTAAAAAAGGATTCAGAAGAACTATTTCAAAATTGGCAAGTTACTTAAATAAGGTAGAGAAAAAAAATCCTGAAGTAAAAACAAAAATTACTGGAGAAATGTTAGCTATTCAGGAAGCTTTGTCTTCTTCTATCTTCTCTCTTATTTTATCAATAATAATAATTTATATGATTTTAGCTTCACAGTTTGAATCGTTAATTTATCCTCTAATCACTATGGTTACTATACCGTTAGGACTATTTGGTGCAACCTTTGCATTATTTTTTAGTTTCAATTCAATAAATGCAATTTCTATGTTAGGTTTCATAATGCTTATAGGAATTGTAGTAAATAATGGTATTCTATTGGTTTCAGAATATAACTTTTATAAAGAAAAATTTCCATACAAAAATCTTAAAGATATAGTAGTAGAAGTGACACAGGAACGGCTAAGACCGATTCTAATGACAACATTGACTACAGTTGTTGGCCTTCTACCAATGGCTTTAGGGATACCCTCAAAAACTGTAAATTCGTCAATGGCAGTAGCAATCTTAGGTGGTTTAACATTTGCTTTATTTCTTACCTTATTTTTTGTCCCCTGGGCATATCTGCAGATTAATTACTTAATTAAAAAATTAAACTATTGACAATGTAAATAAAAAATTTGTATTTTAATAATTTGAGATTATTATAAAAATAAATCCTATAAAAAGGAGGTCTTATAACAAATGAAAGAAATAACAATCAAAAAAATCTCATATAACTGGATCCCTACGACTCTGTTGTTAATTTTTGTTATATTAGGTGCTATTATTGGAATATTCACATTTTTTATTTTTCCAACAGCAGCTGCTGCAGGGTTAGGCCTTGGCGCAAAATTTCTTGCATGGATTATTTTCATAATTTTATATGCACTAATAATGACTGTTGGCATTTTTGTTCTTGTGTGGTTGTATAATAGTATGAATATTAAACCTATAGTCCTATCAGTAGAAACTGAATTGGGGGATTAGAAGAATAATTTTATTTCTTAATTTTTTAACTTAAAAGGGATAAAAATATTGCAAAGTTATTAATTGTAGATGACGAAATAGAATTTGCTGAATGGTTAAAGTGTGGGTTAGAATACACTGGGTATGAAGTAGAAATTGCAACAACAGCTAAATTCGCTTTAGTAAAAGTTGAACAAGAGAAAAATTCTTTTGATGCTGTTATAGTAGATATTCATATTCCTGACCTTGAAGGATATGAGTTTATAAAAATGGTCAAAAATAAATATCCATATTTGCCAATATTAGCAATTAGCGGGATTTACAAAAAAGAAGAACTTACATTAAAAGCGTGCGAGGCAGGTGCAGATGATACACTAAACAAACCTTTTAGTTTAGAATTGGTAATATTAAAACTTAAAAAACTTCTAACAAAATGATAAAAATCTAAGATGAGTTACTCTATTCTACTTATAGACGATGACAAAAATATACAAAAGGTAATCTCTAACTTTCTTGAAACAAGAAGTTTTATAGTTAAAACAGTATCTACTGTAAACGAAGCTATTAAAGAGGTAAAAACTAATACCTACGATGTAGCTCTCATAGATATTTCTCTTCCTGACGGAGACGGTATACAATGTTTAAAAGAGATTAAAAAAATAAATGAAGATATAATTGCTATAGTATTAACTGCTTACGGAGAAACAAAACGTGTAGTTGAAGCAATAAAAAATGGTGCTTATGATTATCTAGTGAAACCTGTTTCTAATGAAGAAATTTTACTTACGATTGAAAAATCTATAAAAGAACTAAAGTTTAAAGAAGAATTAAAGTATTTCAAAGAAAAAATAGAAAATGAACTAAGAAAATCTATAGTCATTGAAAATCCTGTAATGAAAAAAATTTTCCAGCAAGCAAAAGAGTTAGCAAAAACTAACTCTAATATTCTTTTAACTGGTGAAACTGGTGTAGGAAAAGAAATTTTAGCCTATTGGATACACCAAAATTCAAATCGTAACAATGGTCCGTATATCACTATAGATTGCGGTGCACTACCTAAAGATGTTATAGAAGCAGAACTTTTTGGATATGAAAAAGGTGCTTTTACTGACGCACAAAAAAGAAAATTAGGTAGAATAGAATTAGCTGACGGAGGAACTTTGTTTCTTGATGAAATTTGTAACTTACAGCTTGAACTACAACCCAAATTACTACGTGTGTTAGAAGAAAAAAAGTTTTACCGTGTAGGTGGAACATCTATGGTAGAAGTAGATGTAAGATTTATCTTTGCATCTAATGAACCGTTGGAAGAACTTGTTGAAAAATCTTTGTTCAGAAAAGATTTGTACTATAGAATTGCTGAGTTTAAAATAGAAATTCCGCCACTTAGAGAACGTAAAGAAGAAATAATTCCACTTGCTAATTTTTTCTTACAATCTGCTAATTTAGAACTCAACAAAAATGTTGAAGGTATATCTGAGCAAGCACAAAAAATGCTTTTAGATTACCATTGGCCAGGAAATATAAGAGAGTTAAGAAATGTTATAAAGTTTGCTACATTTTTAGCGAAAGATAAAATAGAACACGAACATATAAGGTATATACTTTCTCGTTCAAAAACTAATTCAGTGGAAGAAATTAAACCTCTAAAAACTTTAAATATTAAACATAACATTGAAGAGTTAGAAAAGAAACTAATCCTTTCAGCTTTACAACAAACAAAAAATAACAAAGTTGTTTCAGCAAAACTTTTAGGAATAAGTAGAAAATCTTTATATGAAAAACTAAAAAAATTTTCTTTACAAATATGAGTATTAGAACAAAGTTTACCTTATTTACATTTTTTGCTATGGTGTTACTTACTGGCGGAATTTTAACAAGTATTTTTTTTACACAAACTACATTGTTAAAAAAACAGTTTGAAGATAACCAACATAAGTTATTCAAGGATTTTACCACAACATGTTATGAAGCTGTTATCGTAAAAGATGAAATTCTTATCTTTAACACAATGAAGTCATTAATTGAAACTTATAAACCACAGATAATTTATTCCGGCTACATCTCAGCGACTGATATGAAACTATTAGTAACTCTTAATAAAGAAAAAGAACAACAACTATTACAAAGAATCACACATGTAAAAGGAACTACAATAGAGAATTTTATATTAAATGGAGACGAAATAAAAGAATTTGCTGCTGAACTTAAAGATAAAGAAGGTTCTTATGCAGGTACTATAAAAGTGGGATTCTCTTCTACTTATCTAAAACAACAAATTGATGAAGCAGTACTTTTAACTGCAAAAAGAATTATAAACATTGCAATTGTTGCTATCATAATTGCTTTAATACTGTCAAACATTCTTGTTGCTTTACTTGTTAAACCTATAAAAGTTCTTACAGACGCTGCAATTAAAGTAGGCTCTGGTAATTTAGATGTACAAACGGGAATAAAAGGGAAAGATGAAGTAGGTATATTAGGGAAAACTTTTGATGAAATGGTACAAAAAGTTAAACAACTTGATGAGTTAAAAGATAGTTTTGTCTCAAGTGTGTCTCATGAATTACGCTCACCACTGTCTGCAATTGACGGATATATTGACTATTTAGTTGAACTACTTAACTCAGGTTCTGAAGTACCAGCTGAGAAACAACTTAAAGCGTTAAATATTATGAAGGACGCTACTAAACGTCTTACCACTTTTATTAATAACATTCTTGATTTAGCAAAAATAAAGGCTGGTAAGTTTGAACTAAACAAAATTCCTGTACAACCAGAAGAAATTATATTAGAAGTTGTTTCTTTATTTGAACAAATGGCATTAAGACAAAATAAAACAATACTATCTTCCGTACCAAAAGAGTTACCACTTATATATGCTGATCCTGAAAGAATAAAAGAAGTAATTACAAACTTTATAGGTAACGCACTTAAGTTTACTGACCCTAACGCTACAATTACAGTAACCGCAAGAGTAGTAGCTGAACAAACTTTAACAAAAGGATATAAACATCCTGTAGCTAATGCTGCTAACAATTATGTTGAAATATCAGTAATAGACACAGGTTGGGGTATACCAGAAAACGAATTAGATAAAATTTTTGATAAGTTTTATCAAGTAGGTGGTACAACACCTAAAAAACCAAAAGGTACTGGATTAGGATTAGCAATTGCATACGAAATTGTTAAACTTCATGGTGGCGAGATAGGTGTTGAAAGTCAAGTAGGGAAAGGTAGTACATTTAAATTTGTAATACCTATCTACAAAACAAAAGTATAACCAAATGAAAAAAGTTTTAATTGTTGAAGATGATGAACCTATACAGACATTTTTATATGATATCTTAAGTACCAGTGGATTTCATCCAATAACAGCAAAAAATGGTATTGAAGCTATCAACTATCTTGAAAAAGAAACACCTGACATTGTAATTCTTGACTGTGAAATGCCTAAGATGGATGGATATGAAACTCTAAAATATATACGTTCTACACCAAGAACTATAAATTTGCCTGTTATTTTTCTTACCGTAAGAGGAGAACATAAAGACCAAGTTAAAGGTATAGAACTCGGAGCAGATGATTATATTGTTAAACCTTTTAATAAAGACATACTTATTGCAAAAATAAAAACATTACTTAAACACAGAGAAATTGCTACAAGTGTCAACCCGTTAACTAAACTCCCAGGAAATACGGTTATTGAACAAGAAATTAAAAAGAGATTAAACAATAATCAACATTTTGTGTTCTTCTATATAGACCTTGCAAACTTTAAAGCTTACAATGACTACTACGGATTCCACAAAGGTGATGAAGT
>JANXDG010000009.1 GCA_025059805.1 Endomicrobiia bacterium | reverse complement strand
TAGGATTACTCGGTCCAAACAAAATTATTGTGGGCTTGTCCATAGCAGCGGAGATATGTGCTATACCATTATCATTACTAATAGTCATAGATGCGAGGTTGATCACTGCACAAAGTTCACGCAAAGTTGTTTTTCCTGTGAGATTAATATAAGGAATGTTAAGATTTGCTGCAATTCTTTCACTAATAAAAACTTCTTCTTTTGAACCTACAAGTACAGGCAACATATTATTGTATCTTAGATTTAACAATTTTATTAACTTTACAAAATTTTCCCAAGGCCAAATCTTATGCCAACCTCTACTACCAACAGAAAAAATAATATATCTTATGTTTTTATCATAACTAAGAAAATTTTTTGCTACATTTTGTTCTTTATCATCAATAAATATCCAAGGTAACAATTCCACAGGATACTGTAAAGTTTTGTTTTCTTGTTTCGCAAAAAATTCTACTACTTGATAATTGCGTTCAACTGCATGCAAATCTGGATTAAATTTTGCCACAGGTAATACAAACAGATCTGTAAACTCTCGGACAAAACCTGTTGAAACAACACGTCTGAAGTTAACTAAAAATCCTAACAATGCTGTTCTCATTAAAACTTGTAAATCAATAATTGTGTCATATTTTTCTTTTCTAAGTTCTTTTATTAATTTAATATACTCAGTAATCCCTGCGTTCCGATCCCATAACAAAACTTTATCCACATATTTAAAGTTTTGAAGAATATCTTTAAATTTGCTAAATACAAGCCAATGCAACTGACATCCACTATAGATTCTTTTTAGACCAATAGCCACAGGTAAAGAATGAACAATATCACCAATACCTGAAGGTTTTATTATAAGAATTTTCATAGTGTAAAAATAAAATTTGTAACGATTTCAGCATTACGTTCAGTCACTCCTTTTAATTTTTTTATTACATCTTTTGCTCGCTCTCCATATTCAACAATTTCCTCTTTGTTTTGATAAAATTTGTTTATAACCTTGACAAAATCTTCTAAATTATTGACTTGTATAGCGGCGTTACTATCTAAAAGAAGTCTTGCTACTTCCATAAAATTGCTAATATGTTTACCAAAAACTACAAGTTTACCCAGAGATGCTGGCTCTATCATATTTTGCCCTCCATAAGGCAAAATGGAACCACAAACAAAAACTATATCTGATAAAAAATAAATTTTATTTAATTCTCCATATGTATTGACAACTAGACAATCAAAGTTGTCTTGATAAGTTTGAATAGCAGTTCTTAATTTGTACTTTATTGAATATTTGTTTAGCAAAGATACTATTTGTGTTACTCTATTAATATGTCTAGGTACTAAAATAAACTTTATTTTGTACTGATTCGCAAAATTGAGTATCACCTTCTTAATTATTAATTTTTCTTCTCCTTCTCTTATGCTTCCAAAGGTAACCAAGAAATCATCTTTATTTAAACCAAATTCTTCTTTGTGAACCGTTATTGTGTTCTCGCTATCAATTTCATCATATTTCATATTACCTGTCAGTAATACTTTGTCCGTAGGAAAACCAAGTTTAACAAACCTTATATAATCTATTTTTTCTCGGACAAGAAAATAATCAATACATCTTAACATAGGCCAAACTAACCACTTCAAAGTTTTTAAAAAAACAAAGGTTCTTTTAGTCATCCTACCATTGATTACAAAAATTTTACCATTATATTTTTTGACAAAATATATATAGTTTGGCCACAATTCAGTTTCTAAAATAATTAGTATTTTAGGTTTTATATTTTGCACACATTTACGAATTACAAACAAGTAGTCCAATGGGAAAATATACGTATGTGTATGAAATTTCTTTGCATAAGATTTAGCAGTAACTGTTGTGGTTGTAAGCAAAAATCTATCTTTAGTAGTATTCAATTTTCTAACCATACAGTCAATAAATCTTAATGCCAGTTTCACCTCACCTAACGAAGCACAATGGATCCAAAAATCATACTGTTGAGATATTCTATCGTATTTATACTTTAACAACACTATCGGAAAGAAAACAATCAATATTAAAGTTAATATGATGTTGTAAATTATAACCACCGTTGAATTATCCTCAAAATAAAATTTGTAATTAATCCACAAATTATATCATCTGCTAAAACGCCCACGCTGGAAGGTATCTTTTGTACTTTTTTTATAACACCAACTTTTGTTATATCTAATAACCTAAAAATTAAAAATGCAACAAGTATTGTATGTAATTTCGTAATATCTATCATAAATGTTGCTATAAGAAAACCAATTACTTCATCAATAACAATTTCTCGTGCATCTTTAAGTTTAAAAATTTTCGTTTCTGCAATAGTAATAGTTATTCCTGCTATCAAAGTAAGAATTAATATTAGTAAAATTCTAAAGACAACGGGTTGTTTATCTAAAAATACGACTAAAGGGAAACTTGCTAAAGTGGCAATAGTTCCGCTTGCTGGTAAGTAACCTATAAACAAGCATGTAGAAAAAAGTTCTATTAACAGTTTCAAGTTTATTTTTCAAATTGTCTTATAATTAGTTCTCTATATTTTATGATATATACAATACCAGAAACTAATGTAAAAATTGCTACTAAAATCATTGCAAAACGTGGGAAAAAATTTATTATATACTTGTCAAGGTCTATTTTAATTATTTGTTTTTTAAATATAAGTATAACCATAATACATATAACAACTATATTTTGTAAAAATGTTTTAATCTTAGCAGTCTTATCTGCTGGCATTGAAAAATTATACTCTAAACTTCTCATCCATGTTATTAAGTAGTCACGTATTACAATAACTATAACAGTCCATGTTGGTATTTTAAGTTCTTGAAATCCAAGGAAACTTATCAACGCGGTTGTGATCAACAACTTATCCGCTAAAGGGTCAATGCTTGAACCTACTTTTGTCACAGTGTTTTGTTTTCTTGCAATAATTCCATCAATAGTGTCTGTAACTCCTCCAAGAATAAATATTAAAAATGCTAATACTCTTGTTTGAAAACTTTCTATTAAGATAAATATAAGAAACAACGGAACCAAAAATATTCTAAAAATCGTGATCTTTGTTGCTAAATTCATAATTCTTATTCTACAACGATAACTTTTGTATTGCTAGATTGTATTATATCAAACATTTCATCATCATTAAACTCTGTTTCGAAATTCCTGAATTCTGTTTCCACTACGTATTTTTCTGATATCATATTAACTTTTTCAGGAAAAAGTGTAGTTTTGTTTATCCATAAAATGAAGCGCGTTTCACCTGGTCTTAATCCAACTTTTTTATCGTTATAAGTTTTACCTTTTGCATATCTTGTTGAAAGCACATAATATTTTTCTTCCTCTTTAACAAACTTCAATCCTGTTTTTTTGATGAAATCTGAAATAGTATATTTTTTATTTTTACCTTTCTGAGAAAAAATCAATGGTAGGTAATTATAATTTTTTTCAAAATACTTAGCCGTGTCAAATTTGTATATCGTATTGTTAACAATATCGTTAACTAAAACTTTGTTGCTGTCAGCCAAGACAATTTGTTTAAAAGGTTCTTCAATGTAAATCTTAAGTTTATCTGGTTTGCGATAAACAAATTTTGCCTTAAGTTCGTAAACTTCTTTCAAATCAACGAAATTGATGATCTGGTAATATTCTGCTTTAAGTTTTGTGATTTTTTCATCCTGCTGTTCTAATTTTGATATTAATTCTTTATATTCTATACAAAAGCATAAATTAAATATTGAAATTGTTACCAAAATATTAATCAAAAGTTTTCTTTTCATTATAATTTTTTATTGCCTCCTCAACACGGTCAAAATTTATACTCCATCTGTTTGTTCCTTCTGGTTTATAAATAAACCCTTTAACTTCAAGTAAACTTAATATATCTGACGCTTTTGCTGAAGATCTAAAATATGCTTTTAGCAAATCCTGTGATATACGACGTCTCTCTTTTATCAATAATAACGCAGCATAAAGATCTTCAGATTGTTGAACCTCTTTTTCTTTAAGTAATTTTTGTTGTTCTTGATGTTTAATCAATGGCTGATACGACGGTTTAACCTTTTGCTCTCTAATAAAGTTAACAACTCTGTTTATATCTTTTTCTGAAACATAAGCACCTTGAAGTCTTATTGGTTTTGGTGCTCCGGTAGGTAAGTACAACATATCTCCACGACCAAGCAATTCCTCTGCGCCTGTAGTGTCAAGAATAATTCTTGAATCTGTCTTGGACAAAACTTGAAACGCAATACGACAAGAAAAGTTGGCTTTAATTACACCAGTAATTACATCTACTGATGGACGTTGTGTCGCAAGTATCAAATGTATCCCTACTGCACGTGCCATCTGTGCAAGGCGTTGTATCGCATCTTCTACTTCTTTTGGCGAAGTAAGAATAAGATCTGCAAATTCATCTATTATAACTACAATATAAAATTCCTGTGGTTCATTACGAGATTTCATTAGCTCGTTATAACCCTCTATGTTTCTTACACATACCGAAGCGAACCTTTCATATCGTTGTTCCATAACTTTAACGAGTGAATTAAGTACTTTCGCCGCATCCTTAGATGAAGTTATAACTCTTACCTTTTCGGGCTCACAGTTAGGATCATAAAGATGAGGTATACCATCGTAATGCATAAGTTCTAATCTTTTAGGGTCAATCAGTACAAGTTTAAGATAGTCTGGTGTACACCTATAAAGTAGTGAAATTATGATACCATGTAAACATACACTTTTCCCTGAACCTGTTGCACCCGCAACAAGCATATGTGGCATCGGTACAATATCGTCAACATATATCTTACCTTCAACAGTTTTACCTAATACTATCGGCAATTTCATATCCCTTGACATTTCTTCATAATCTTTACTTTCGAGCACATCCCGCAATGATACTATCTGGGGTTTTGCATTAGGTATTTCTATACCTATAGTACCTTTACCTGGTAGAGGTGCTATTATTCTTATACTTGAAGCTTTCATACTCAATGCTATGTTGTCCCTCAGAGCACTAACAGACTGTACTTTAATACCTGGCTCTAATTCTAGTTCATACATTGTTACTACAGGTCCAGCTGAAATGTTAACAACCTTTGAGTTTATGTCAAACTCTTTAAGTACTTGTTCAAGTTGACGAGCTTGTTGTTGAAGTTCATACTGACTCGGAAGTTCTACAGGATATCTATCTAAAATGTCAATCTTAGGTAGTTTATACTCCTGAATTAATACTGTTTTTTCTTTTTCCAACTTTTTTTCTTTCTGAGTGACTTCTAAAGGTTTTTTCTCAATCTCAACATCTTGTACTACTGAAGATGTTTGTTTTTGTAACATTGCAGTAAAATTTTTATTAGTTTCTACGATAACTGAATTCGGCATTTCAAATTTTTTATCACTTTGTTGCTGAGTTATGGTCCTGCGAGAATACCTTGAAGTTGAAACTATTTGCTGAGTTTTGTTTCTTTTTTTTATCTCATTAATCCACATAGTTATATCATCAACTATATTTTTATATGCTAAATATATAAGCTCTATAATTGATATTTCAAACAGAATAGTCAATACATACACTGTCGCCGCTACAATAACTATGCTACCAAAGATGCTACCAAAAATTCTATCTGCAATTTCATATACGGTATTACCAAGCCAACCCGAATATAAATAAACTTTTGTTTCGGAGAAATACAAAATTTTTAACACTACTTTTACTGTACCAGAAAGTAATACCAATAGTATAACTGTTAATAAAATATCCCTCGTTAGTTGTCTTGTTCGCGACTTTAAAATATACCATATCCAATATAAGATAATTAAAGGTACTAAAAATCTTGTAATGCCTAAAATCTTGGACAGAACAATACTTATTGTTTTACCTAAAATACCAGTGTCTTGCGGTCTAATATTACAGTATAACAAGAAAAGCGCAAATAAAGAAATAACTATAATTACCCATATATTGTATGAACTATCCCGTGAAATTCTTGTATAAACCGTTGTATATCTGCGAGTCATTTAAGTTTTACTCTTAACTTGCCATCTTGGAAAAGAAATACAAGTTTATCTTCGCGAGCAAGCCAGCCAAGTGCAAGGAATAAATCCGTATTTGAAAGTTTAAGTTGAAACTTAATCTCTAAAACTTCAGCAAAATCTTTCTTATTATTTAGGTATGTCCAGATCTTACCAGCATTAAGACCTATCTCTTCAATTTTGTTCATGATAAAAACTATAACGGTTCTACAAGAAATAACTTTGTGCCAGCGGTCACACTGCTACCATTCTCACATAAAACTTTTATAATTTTACATTTTTTATCAGATTTGATTTCATTCATTATTTTCATTGCTTCAACTATACAAAGTACACTACCAGGCTGTACAATATCACCTTCTTTAACAAAAGGTGGAGCACCAGGCGATGGCGATCTGTAAAAAACACCATTCAAGGGTGAAGTTATTTCTTCTGTACCATCTGGTATTTGTTCTGTCTCTTTCAGTTCTTCTTTAACCTGTTGTTTTATAACAAAAGGTTGACCAGAAGGAAACGTTAGTTCTCTTTGACCAATATTATCTGTTACTGTAAACCGTTTTATTCGTAGTTTAAACTCATTAATAGATGTTTTAAGTTCAACAACTTCCGCCTCACACATTAAGTTGTACATTTCTTTTATTTTTGTTAATATATCGTTATTTAACACCTCTTCTTTTTGATTAGAAGTTTTTGTACGATTATTGTTTTTCATATTAAACCTTTAAATCCCCTTTTGTGAAAGAACTGGTCTTCCTTCTTCATCAAGTGATATAACTTTTACTTCTATTTCTTGTCCTTCATTTAAGACCTCTTCAGCTGACCTTACTCTTTGTTTCATCTGTGATACATGTAATAGTCCCACTTTGTTTGGTAATACTTCAACGAATGCACCATAGTTGACAACTTTCTTTACTTTACCCAGATATATTGTACCAACTTCAACATCCTTAGTTAAAAGTTCAATCTTTTCCACAGCAAGGTCAACAGATTGTTGATTCTCGCCAGAAACCATTATAGTACCATCTTCTTCAATATCAATTTTTGTTTGTGTTTCTTCAATTATTTGTTTAATATTTTTTCCCTTGGGTCCTATTAAATCACCAATTTTATCCTGTGGTATCTGTAGAATTTTGATTTTAGGCGCATATACTGAAAGCTGATCCCGAGGTGAACTTATTGTTTGCATCATAATAGAAAGTATTTTTCTTCTTGCTTCTTGTGCTTTATTTAAAATTTCACTAACTAACATAATCGGAATACCTAAAATTTTTAGGTCAAGTTGTATCGCAGTAATACCTTCTTGTGTACCTGCAACTTTGAAGTCCATATCACCACAGTGATCTTCAATACCAGCAATGTCCGTAAGAATAGCGTATTGTGAATCTTCCATTACTAAACCCATTGCAACACCAGCAACTGGTTTTTTAATCTTTACACCAGCATCAAGCAATGCAAGTGTCGCACCACAAACCGACGCCATTGAAGAAGAACCATTTGATTCTAAAATATCAGATACAATTCTTAAAGTATATGGAAATTCTTCTTTTGAAGGTATCACAGTTTCAAGTGCACGTTTTGCTAACATACCGTGACCAAGTTCTCTGCGAGAAACTCCACGGTCAGGACGAACTTCACCCGTTGCAAAACCTGGAAAGTTATAGTGGAAAATAAATCTTTCTTTGTATTCACCAGAAAGTTCATCCATTATTTGCATATCAGACGATGTACCAAGTGTAACCGTTACTAACGCTTGTGTTTGCCCACGTTGAAAAATTGCAGAACCATGTGTCCTTGGCAAAACACCAACTTCGCATTTAATTTCGCGTAACTCGTCATACTGACGACCATCAGGACGTACTTTTGTATCTAATATTTCTTTCCTAACCAATTTGCGCAAAACAGTAAATACAACTCTTTCCTTTAACTGTTTTATTAGTGATTTATCATCCAGTATTGATTGTGAACAAAATTCTGGTTTAATGTTTACACTTTCTGCAACTTGTTTATATTGTTTTTCCCGTTCAACTTTATCCTTTATTTTTAATATTTCTTTTATTTTAGGTTCAATATTAGCAAAGTTCTCTTGGACAATTTTATCTAATTCAAACTCTTCATTTATTTTAGTTTTTTGTTTACCATATTTTAGAACTAATTTTTGCTTAAACTCGTCAAACAGCACTGCATACTGTTTAAGATATTCTAGTATATTTATAACTTCCTGCTCTTCAATTTCTTCTGCTTCAGTTTCTATCATCAACACTTTATCTTTGTAAAAACTTGCTATAATATCTATATCACTTACTCCAAGTTCTGCAAATGAAGGATTCACTATATACTCATTATTTAACCTGCATAACCTGAAACAACTACAATGGTCTTCAAACGGTATGTTTGATAAAGAAAGTGCCAAGGACGAACCTAACACTGCAAGTATAGTATGGTCATAATTAGGATCAAAGGAAAGCACAAGTATACTTATCTGTATATCTCGATTAAAATTCTTGGGAATTAATGGCCTTAAAGTTCTATCTATTAGACGAGAAACATGTATTTCATGTTCTCGTGGTTTACCTTCACGTTTAAAGAAACCACCAGGTATTCTGCCAGCTGCATAAGTACGTTCCCTATAATCTACAGTAAGTGGTACCAACGGCTCTGAAGGTATCTCTTTATTTTCTTCTTTACCGACAACTACACAACACAAAACACTTGTACCACCAGATGTAACTTTTACAGAAGTATCTGCTTGCCGTGCAAGTTCACCAAATTCAAACTCTATCACTTTCGTAACTTCAACAAGTTCAATTTTATCAGCACTTATTTCTTTGCTAGCTTTTGTTTTGTATTCAAATATCTCTTTCATTATTTATTCCAAACCAATATCTTTTATTATCTTGCTATAACTTTCATAATTTGTCTTTTTTAAATAGTTTAACAATCTTTTGCGTTGACCAATCAAACGTAAAAAGTTACGCCTTGTTAGTTTATCTTTCTTATGTCGCTCAAAATGTTTATTTAATGCATTTATCCTTTCGGTTAATAAAACTATCTGTACTTCAGGTGAGCCACTATCTTTGTCATGTTTTCCATACTTATTTATGATATCTTTTATTTTCTCTTTTACAACAGTCATATCTTTTTTTCTCCTTTTTATAAAAAATGTAATAATGGACGGTGCAGGACTTGAACCTGCAACCCCACGGATGTGAACCGTGTGCTCTATCCAGTTGAGCTAACCGTCCTTTATTCTCATTTTATGTTTCTATTTTTTTGTAACTTCAAACCATATTCAATAAGAAGACCTTCAATCTTTTCCAACTTTTGTTTTAATTCTTTAAACTCAACTATAAGTTTTGGAATTCTTCGTGAAGCTACCGCAATTTTTTTTTGTTCACTAAACGGTATAGGCGGTGTACCCCAAACAATACTATTGTCTTCAACATCCTGAACTATACCTGTTCGCGGTCCAGCAATAACGTTTTCACCTATTTTTATATGGTCAGTTACACCTGTTTGTCCCGCAAGTATAGTATTGTTACCTACTTTGCTACTACCAGCGATACCAACCTGTGCTAATAAAAGAACATTTTCACCTATTTTCACATTATGTGCTATGTGTACAAGGTTATCAATTTTAGTACCTTTACCAATTCTTGTCTCCGAAATTGTAGCTCTATCAATTGTAACATTTGCACCAATTTCTACATCATCTTCTATTACAACCTTGCCGACCTGTGGTATTTTTACATATTTTCCGTTTTTCTTTATATACCCAAAACCATCGCTTCCAATAACTGATCCACTATGGACTATAACATTGTTACCAATAGAAACATTTTCTCTTATTACAACGTGGGGATAAATTATAACATTATCACCAATTTCTACATTCGTCCCAATAAAAACATTAGCTCCAATGTATGTCTCCTTACCAATTCTTACATTGTTTGAAACAACACAGTATGGTCCTACACCAGCATTTTCACCTAACTTCACATTCTCGCCAAAAACAGATGTAGGATGTATACCTTTATAAAAATTTTGTCGTTCAGAATAAATAATGTTTAACAACTTAACAAATGCAAAATATGGATCGTCAACTACAACCTGTGGTATAGAAAGAGTTTCAACCTTCTCTGATAAAATTACTGCCGAGGCGCCCGTTTTTTTTAACACATCATAAAATTTTTTATCACTTACAAAACATATCTCACCTTGACCAGCTAATTCTGGCTCATTAACACCAGTGATAACAACGTCACTGTCACCAAATATTTTACCTTGTACAATTTCTGCAACTTCTTTCAATGAAAGACGCATAATTTAAAAATATAAAATAATGTATATCATTTCAACATTTATGAAGTAAAAAGGTAAGTCAAAAGATAAGTTATTTATACTTTATAACTTCTTTGACAGTTTCAACAATATGCTGTGCTTTTAGCCCATACTTTAACATTAACCCTTCTGCTGGTCCTGATTCACCAAATTTATCTTTTATTCCTACGAATCTCTGTGGTACAGGATAATTTTTGATAACCACCTCAGCAACAGCAGAACCCAACCCGCCGTAAACCTGATGTTCTTCACATGTTACAATACACTTACATTTCTTTGCTGTGTTAATAATCGCTTCTGTATCAATAGGTTTCACAGTATGCATATTTATAACCCTACAATTTATACCCTGTTTTTCAAGTATCTCAGCCGCCACTAGTGATTCATATACCATAACTCCACAGCTAATAATACCACAGTCAGATCCTTCCCTTAACAATTTTGCTTTACCTATAACAAAATCTTCCTCAGGTGAAGTAAACACAGGAAGTTTCTCTCGTGATAATCGTATGTATACAGCTCCAACTTTTTCTAACGATTTTTTTACTGCAACTTTTGCTTCGTTAGCATCAGATGGGACAATAACACTCATATTTGGCAAAACGCGCATTAACGCTATATCTTCTAAAATTTGGTGAGAAGCACCGTCAGGACCAACAGTCAACCCGGCATGTGTACCCACAAGTTTCACATTGGAATAATTATAACATACACTCTGCCTTATTTCTTCCCAACATCTTCCTGCTAAAAACATTGCATAGGTTGAAACAACAGGCAGTTTACCTACCAAACTTAATCCAACTGCTATACCCACAGCGTTCTGTTCCGCTATACCAACATTAACAAACCTTTCAGGATATTTTTTTGCAAATTTCCCTAAAGATGTAGAATTTGCAGTATCTGCTCCAATAGCTACAAGTTGAGGATATTGATCAGCTATTTCTAACAACGCTTCACCTAATCCTTCACGAGAAGGTTTATATTCAAGTACTGTCACCATTCCTATTTCCCTTCTAATTCTTTTCCATTCCTATTTCCCTTCTAACTCTTTTAGTGCTTGTTCTAACAATTCTTTTGAGGGTGCTTTACCATGCCAGTCAACATTGTTTTCCATAAAACTTACACCTTTACCTTTAACAGTATGAGCGATTATAACCTTTGGTTTGCCTTTGTACTTTTTTGCATCAGCAAGTGCAGTATCTAACTCACTTATTTTATGGCCATCAACTTCATAAACTTGCCAGTTAAAAGAGATATACTTTTCTTTAAGCGGTTCTAAACTCACACTATCATCAATCCTGCTTTCTTGTTGTAGTTTGTTGTAATCTACTATTTCAATTAAATTATCAAGTTGTTTAAAACCAGCAAACATAATAGCTTCCCAGATAGATCCTTCCTGGTGTTCACCATCACTACATATTGCAAAAACTAAGTTTTGTTTATTGTCCATCTTAAACCCTAACGCCATACCAACAGCAACTGATAAACCATAACCTAAAGAACCAGTTGAAACTTCAATACCAGGAACAAATTTTACCTCGTCACCTCCATTGTAAACCCTTGCTGGATGTCCCTGCAAAATGCTATTTACCTTACGCAAATTGTGTAATTCTTGTTTATCAAAATAACCAAGTTCTGCTAAAATTACATACAACGCTGGACACGAATGACCTTTAGATAAAACAACTCTGTCTCTCTTATCATCAAATGGATTTTTAGGATTGTGATTAAGATGTAAATAATACAGTGTAGTTAAGATTTCTACAACTGACAACGAACCGCCAGGATGGCCACTGCCAGCCTCTGTAATAATCTTAAGTATTGTTTTCCTGAATTCTTTACATAATCGTTCAAGTTCACTATACCTTATATTTTCTTTTTCCATTTCCAATCCTTGCTTTTCCCAAAATTTTGACAAAAAATTTCCGGTTCCCAAAAAAAACTAATTTTACTGATTTTTTCCGTAGAACAGCAGTTAGGTAAACTAAATTGTTATCTAACTAACTTTTTATTACAATATTTTCTGTACTGCTTTATCAATGCGTTCTAATGCTTCCTTGATATTCTCTACTGAATTAGCATATGAAAATCTTAGATATCCCTTACCATACGCACCAAACGCTGTTCCACTTAAACATGCAACACCAGCTTCGTTTAAAAGATAATCTTGTAATTCTCTTGACGTTTTCCCGGTACCCTTTATGTTCGGAAAAACATAAAATGCACCTTTTGGCATTTTACATGAAAAACCTTTAATATTATTTAACCCTTCAACGATAACATCACGACGTTTTTTAAACTCAGCCACCATTCTCTTTACTTCATCCTTTGGTCCTTTCAACGCTTCAATACAAGCAATCTGTGTAAAAGTCGCAGTACAACTTGTAGAGTTAACCTGTAGTTGTGTAACATACTTTGCTAACTCTTTATTCATCACACCATAACCACAACGCCACCCGGTCATTGCAAAGGTCTTTGAATAACCATCTATTATAACAGTTCTATCTTTCATCCCAGGAATTGACGCTATACTATAATGTTCACCTTCGTATATAATCTCTGAATATACTTCATCAGAAATTACTAAAATATCTTCGTCTTCAAGCACTATACGTGCAATTTCGTTTAACACTTCTTTTGAAAGTACACTTCCTGTAGGATTGTGTGGAGAATTAAGAATTATCATTTTGGTAAGTGGTGATACAAGTTTTTTGAACTCATCAATATCTATGTCAAAATTATTTTCTTCTCTTAACGGGTAAAGAACAGGTTTCGCACCAACAAAGTTTATCATAGATTCGTATATTGGAAAACCAGGTGAAGGCGTGAGAACTTCATCTCCAGGACGTAACCATGTTAGTATAGTATAAAAAATGATAGGTTTTGCACCAGGTGTTACCACAACCTCGTCTGGATCCACTGGTATTCCACGAGTTGCTGAGATATACTCTGCAATTACTTTTCTGTGTTCAGGAAGACCAGCCGCCGGTCCGTAATGAGTATATCCTTCGTCAATTGCTTTCTTTGCAGCTTCCTTTATATTTTTTGGCGTGTCAAAATCTGGTTCGCCAATTTCAAGATGGATAATTTTTTTACCTTGTGCTTCAAGTTGTTTTGCCTTTGCTAAAACTTCAAATGCTGTTTCAGTACCCAAACGGGCCATACGTATCGCAACTCTCATAAGATTACCTCCCCTAATGTTAACTAAATTTTTTTATCAAAATTGAAAAGGGGGTAAATTAATATGAATAAAAAAGTTTAAAATCAATAATTTACAAAAAAAATTATTTTTGAATACTTTCAATCATACGGCGCAGTTTTTCATCACGCGCATCTAACTGTAACGCACGACGCCACATCTGTAACGCTTTTGTTTTTTCACCCATTGCATAAAACGCAGAACCTAACCTTTTGTACGCAAGCACATCTTCAGGTTCTAAAATTAATATTTCTTCACAAAGTTTGACTGTCTGCGAATAATCACGTTTCCTAAACGCTACTAATGATTCGTTATGCAGTTTATCCACGATTGTCATACCAGCAGGACTCTCAATTTTTTCAATTCGTACCCCAGTTTTTTCTTCTATCTTAGTAAGTAACCTTTGTATATCCTTATCCTCTTGAGATAAACTTAATGCATAATTAATAACTTTTACTGAAGATAACGGATCACCGTCTATAAAGAAGTTAATACCACGAACTAATAATCTTGAAATTTTATCTTTTACTGTTAAAGACGGGTATAATACCGTAACTAACTGTAACCTGTCAATATACACATCAACTTCGGTTGATTGAGGATCAATTTCTTTTGCTTTCTTGAAATTACTTAATGCTTGTCCATAATTCCCACTACGATATTGTTTTATTGCATCATCTAAAAGTCTCTTAAAATATTGTTTTTTTTCATCCTCTGTTTGTAACCTTGCTTCCACAACTTCAAGTTCTTCTACTGCAGGCAATTCTTTGATTCTTTCAGCCCAGATTTCTTCTAGTGACTTACCAAACTTAAAATCTAACGAAACTCTATGGGAAATACCTAAATATTCCTGAAGAATTGCTGCATAGTCAAAGTTTATATCTCTAACTTTAACACCGAAACCAAACGATGTCTCGTTTTCATTTTTACCAGTTCTTATAAACAACATACTTATAGGATTCCATTCTAAACCAAACGAGTATTGTTAAGAATATTATTTGAATCATTATTATCTCTACCAATATCTATACCAAAACTTAATTTCTCAAATGGTTTCAACCCACAACCAAAATTTATACCTATAGGCAATCTATCCTCAGTATCTCCTATCGCTAAACTGATCAAATTATTCAAGTTTGAAGCAAACCAAATAGCATGATTTATTTTATATACCACACCAGTAGTAGTGGTAATAAAACCGCGTGTATAGTTGTAAAGATTTTCATAGCAAAATTTTACACCACCACCAATATATAATTTTTTCAATAATAATTCTCTACCCCAGCCAAATGATGTAATTATGTTATTATAAGAAAACTCTTTTCCAGTATATATATTATACTCGTCAGTTTCTTTAGCACCAAAACTGCCAAGATATAAAATATTAAATACGAAATTACCTTGTTCTAAAGTCGGGTGTAAGTATCCAACACTACCTAACACTGTATTTTCATATAGCAAAGATGTTGTTACACCAACTTCTTTACGATTAAGCAATCCTACTACCGCTGGGTTCAAAACCGTAGAAAAAATATCCAAACCTAACGAGCTATACGTATTACCCATAGCATTAGATTTAGCTCCAAGAGGATAATATAGAACAGGAAGTGGCTGTGTCTGTATAGCAACAAGTTGTGTAGCATAACCTAATAGCACGAATAAAATAAAAAGATTAAATTTTTTCATTTTACTACCAAACCGTTTTTGTCTATTTATCTGCTATCTTATTATCCCAAACTTCCATTTTTTACGTTCTGTTTTACCATCTTTATCCTTTGCTTCCATTAAAAGAATATACATACCAGTTGCAAAATCTCTACTCTCAGTAAGTTCAAAGAAGTTAACACCCATTTTGCTTACCTCACTGCCATACGGTATAAATTTTTCTCCAATTTGTTTCCCAAAAAGATCAAAAAATCTTAATTTTACTTCTGCATCTTTGCCTAAGATATAACATATCATCAAATTCTTTTTCCTTACATCGCACGGGTTAGGAAATGTCGTAACTTCCATAATTAAACTATCTGGTACAAAAGAATATATAGCGTTGGATATAACAGAAGATAATGAATACAACCCAACTATATTCTTAGATTTTACTCTGTAATAATAAAACTTTTTTTCTTGCGGCATAGAAAATTTTTGTTCAAGTTTTATACTTATATTTTCAAGTTTATACCCGAGCCTTGCAAATAAAGTTCTAAAATTTACAGGTTCAACATCTTGCTTTGTTTGTGTTGATGTTATAAACTTGTATACTACTAATGTATCATCAGATAGATGAGATCTTGAAGAAAAAACTATCTTGTCCGCAATATCATTGTTCCTTACAAGAGTGTTGCTATTAATTTGCTTTACTAAATCTTGTAAAGGTAAAGATATGATTTTCGTAGGACGCCAGAGGTACTCCTGATGTCTTCGTTCTTCAACAACAATATCTTTTACAAAACTTTCATTGTCTTCAATGATTTCACTATTTATCCAGAATATCTCGTTTGAAAGGTTTGTTTCTGGCTGGGATGGTTGTAAAGGTTCAGTCCTATCAACAAAAATCGGTACATAATTTATCCTAGCAAAATTACCGTCAGCATTCTCTGCTTTAACCCATAAGTAGTAAAGTCTATTGTGTTCCAAATTTAAACCAGAAATTGAAAAATCGCCAATGTTAGTTGACATTTTGTAGTTAACAATGTCAGGAGTATCACCACTATGTAAAGGTTTTCTTGATGCTATACCACAGTATCCCGCTTTTATATTTCCATATTTAACTTCTGCGGACCAATTGAACTTAATCTGGTTAATTTGTGGTGTATAGTAAACAACATTCTCCACTTCCTGCCCAGTATCAATCCCGTACCCAAGTGGTACAATAGGTTTAATTACAGGTTTAGATGGTGTACGTTTATCAAGAAGTAATGTCCTATTTGAAGAGAAGTATCCAACTTCAATACCATTCTTGTATAACTTACCCTGACTGTTAGGTAAGTTATAAATAAACGCTGACGGAGCAATACCAATACCAAAAGTTTTACCAGCAGTTGCGTTTTCATCAAAATCTACAGTTATAAATGCTCGTACTTTACTATCAAGAATGAGGATTGGTTCATATTTGAGTTTGTTATCTGGATTAAAGAATGTTAATTCACATCTGCCTATACTGCTGAACGTTCCTGTAGCAACAACTACATCTTTAGTTTTGTCAAGACGTAGGTCACCATCGTCTAAATAAATCTTCACGAGTTTAACAGTAGAAACTGCTTCAGCGGTACCTTCTGAGATTAGTATTAATTTATCAAGTGTAGCATCACAGTATGTTAAAAGGTCTAACCGTGCAAATGGTACATTTTCTTCATACAAAGCTGTCTCTACCTCGGATATCGAAACAAGATCTGCTTCTACTTTGTCAGGAAAATCTTCTATTGTAACCTGTGGCGAATATGTTGGTATGTTGTTAGGACTTACTTCGTCAATACCTGCAAGAGTTATAGAAACAGTCGTAGAAATCCTAACCCTCAATACTTCTTTAGGCTGAGCATTTTTTGGAACGTTAATACAAACAAAATACGTAGCATAACCCTCTAAATTTTGTACAGCAATTTTTTCAGGTTGTGAAAACAATATAGCTGCTTGGTTGGATGTAAAACTACCTTCTCCTACCATTCTATCAACTGAAGTATTCAATTTACCATCACTATCGGTATCATACCATAATTCTGCCATCAAATTAGTAGTACGGTCAAAGCGAGTATATGTATCAGACGCAGTGGGATCTTTGTCTATCACAAGTTTTAACCAGTCAGCTGAAGCAGTACCCCAACCACGCTTGCCAACCGAAACACCTAGTGGTAACATAATTACACGTTGTGACTGATACACTGAAGCAGGTATAGTAGCAATAATATCACTTATAGGACGAATAAAAACTATATCTCTTGCAGCTTCTATTCTTACCCTGGGAGTTCTTATTTGATTTGTAATACCAGTAAGTAATGAACTAATACTGTTGACACCTTCGTAATCTAACAAAAAATCTGATGTCGTAATGTTAGCTATAACACTAAAATTAACTTGCGTACCTTCACGTGTATATGAAGCTTCAGGTGACACTTCCACAGTTATATAAAAATAACTCGTAGTGTCCTTATCAATTCTCTTATTCTTGTCTGAAAAATCTAACAACGCCACACCACCTGAAAATTTTGCTGATGTTAAAAAATTTGATGCTTCAAACGGCGAGTCAGCATATATACTTACTTGTGCTATATCTTCATCTCTTAGGTTGTCACCAGTTATACTTAATCTTAGCTTTCTAAACGGTGAAGTTGATCTATCCGTTTTGAGTCCTATTTTTGCTACAACTGCATAATCACCTTGTTCTAAAAAGTTCACAGGAGTTTGTGAAATTTGAACTCTACCAGTGCGCAGATATACCATTGTATCTATATCTACAATGTACACATTTACAACAGGAGGGACTACTGGTAAATAAGGTGTTATTAAAGGCAAATTATTTCTTCCAAACTGTACACCAGTTTGAACGCCAACACAACCAAAATTAAATTTAAGACTTAATGTTGTATCCAACGGTGCATCTTTTGATATGTCAACAAGTATATAAAATGTTGTCGGAGTAGCCTTTATTGTAGGTAACGATGTAAGGGCAATTTCCGCTACGCCATTAACAAAACTTCCTTGGCCATAACCTTCAATTTTAACTGCTGATATATATTGATCCTCCAAAGTCCCTGTTTTTTCAATACTAATCTTGTTTATTCTTGTGGTAATTGGTGTAGGGTAGGCAAGTGATACCCATAGTTTCACTACTGCATTTGTTTTACCAACTTCAATATTACCTTGAATAACATTTTCTGTAAGCACAACAAATGACGAAATAATTGTAGCGTTCCATAAAAAGTTCTGTGGTGAACCACCATACATTACAATCTTTTGCCAGGTATCTCCTCTGTTTTGTGTAAAATATAAATTACCATTACTGCCAGCAACAATAATTCTGTTGGAATCAAACATTTTTACAGTATAAAAATTTTCCGCCTGTGCCTGAGGTGGAGATTTGTCAACAAAATTGTTACCATTCGTTGTTACGAACACTTTGCCAGAACTACCACACACTACACCAATTTGTTGATTAACAAAATCCACACCGTACAAAGAAATATTTTCATTAGAAACAGTTATAGTATTAAACGTTGAACCACCATCTGAGGTTTTTAACAAAGTAGAATTTCCACCACAAATAAATCCTGTTTGTTCATCCAAAAAGTCAATGTCGTAAAGGTCAGCATTAGTACCAGTATTTAACTGAATGTAACTTTCAGCACAATCAATAGTTTTAAGTACTGCACCATTACTACCACAAACATAACCAATTAAAGTGCTAACAAATACTTGTGAGTTTAAATCATTATTAATACCTGTAGTGATTTCACTGAAAGCCATTCCACTGTCTGTAGACTTAAAAATTTTCCCTGAAGTACCACATATAACTACAGTACTTGCTGTTACAAAGTCAACATCTTTTAATTCTTCTGTAGTTATATTCTGTTCAGTAAATGACATTGTAGTAAAATTATCAGTTGAAGTAATCACTAAACCGTTTTTCCCACACAAAACAACCGTGGTAGCATTAACTGCTACACTGTTTAACCCTTTAGAAACATCATCTCTGTAAAGTTTTGTAAACCAGCGGATGCCACCATCAGAGGTTGATTTTAACATACCTTTGTTACCAACTATATATCCATTGCTGTTATCTACAAACAAAATCCTTTTATAATCCTGTGAAACAACTTCCTGTACTGTAACACTGCTTGGACCAGCAAAGTAATAGTTTCTTAATATCGCTTCTTTTCTTCCTTGATCAGATGACTGAAAAGTTAGAATTGACGGATTGATTGCCATTCCTGAAAAACTTGTAGTTGCTACAACCACACCTTCAAAATCTTTTGATACATTGCCTAGTTTATCAATAGCCTCTATATAGACGTATTCGTCAACTTGTATTTGAGCATTATAATTACCATCTTTGGGAATAACTCTAAACGCGATAGCTTTACCAGGTAAAATGTTATGTACTTGTGAAGCTGATAACCATCCTTGCTCCCCGTTCCATTTTTCTATAGCTGAAACTTCATCCACTGTAATTGTAGGTGTACCAGCATTTTCATCTAAATAATAAAACTCTGCCCGAGACATACCTTGAATAATGTAAAGTTTAGAAGCACCAAAGTTTACCCCATCAATAGAAAAACTACCTCTGTTAGAAGTTGTTTTAAGGTCGCACTCAGCACCAAATTTTGTATTTATCTCATCATTATCTTCGTCAACAAGTTGCACCTTAATTTTTGTTGATGGGTCACCTGCATACAATGTGTATGAAGGAGTAATAAATATTATTCTATAAACCTTACTTGCTCTTGACCGTGTCAAGAGAAGATTCGTGTTATTAGTACTTATTGGTGATTTATTTCCATCCTCATCAATAGTTCTTATGGCAAACCAGTATGTTAATCCTGGTACAAGACCTGTAATTATATATGTCTGCTGGTTACCAGGTACAACATTATTAGTTGAAACTACAATCTCACCTGAAACCATACCAGTGGAAGTTTCAACACGCACAATACTGTCAAACTTTGCATCAGTATCTATTATAACCCCGGTGCGGTATTTTATCACATATTTTGCATTTATTAAGTTACCACCGTCCATATCATCAGATGGTGCTGACCATGTTAACATAACGGTACCTTCTTCACCTTTACCACGAACTGCTGTTAAATCAGTAATTTGCGTAGGACAACCTTTAAACTTCAACGGTCCAATAATTAATGGTTGATAATTAGATGTAACATTTTCTAAGTTATAACTTTTTACTTGGAGATACCAACTGTCAGAATTAAAAGTTGCAGTAGTAAACATAATTGGTCGTTCACTTACACTACCAACATACTGGTTTGGATATGTGTAAGAAGATGGATACCAAACAAATGCTTCGTTTTCATTCCAAACAGCAGTTGTACTAAATATAACCTTATAGTATTCTACACGACCTGTACCACTAGTAATTTGTGATGTAAAAGAAAACCAGTTCGGTTTAAAATATACTTCGTCCTGAATTTTACTATACCACACCTCAGTTGAAATATCAATAAATTCATAGTATGGTGGCGAACCTTTCTCTTTATATTTTTCAGCACGCACTTGTGGTTCCATAGCTAAAGTACAACGTGTAAAAGGAGCATCTGAATTATCGGAAGTTCTTGATGCATTGCCACCAAAAACTACAATGGTCGTAGTATATGCTACCACGTAACGACTATATTGTGTATTAGGCTGTAGATTTTGTTCAACCCAGTAAGTAGCATCTGGTGGTAGTTCCGCTAATAAACCGTCAGAAGTTGAAGTTATAACCAAATATCCACCATCTTTATTGTAAGGTCGTGTAGAAGAATAAATTCTATATCCGTCAATATAATAAGTAGCACGATTCGTCCACTCCCATTTTATTGAAGTTGATGATAATGCAACACCACGAAAATTATACGCACGTAGTGGTAACGGTTGATAAGTGAAGTTGACATCTGTAATCCAGGGTGTAGTACTACCACTAGTATGAAATTCGACCTTATATTGCAGATATCTGCCTCTAATTAAAGTCGTAGGAGCCATCCCATTATTTAGCTCACTAATCCAACTGGGATTAGCACTCAAAGGATTAAAATAATTATCTGCTGATCTTACATAAACTTTAATTGTTTGACCGTTTGTCCATGCTGTCCACGAAGTAAAAGTAACTTGTGTATTTTCACCATAAGTATCAAATATCCCAGACCAATATTCTGCACGAGTAAAGTATTGTGACCTTTCCTCCAAAGACTGAGTTGTTACTCGTTGTTGCATTTGACTATCCAACACAGAATTATACCTACGTACTATTATTCTATCAACAAATACTCTATCAAAACCCTGCATTCCAACGGGATCTTTTTCATATCGCCATTCTAGATAGTTCGTACCTGTTGGCAAACTAAAACTTGCTCCTGTCCAACTGACGGGACCAGGACCAGATATTCTAGCTCTCTCTTCATTGCCTACAAGAAAAATGAATTTATCGTAGCCACTTTCACAAGAACATGCCCAATAAAACTCAATCCTTGCAGTATATGTAGAATTAAGAACTGTTCGTAACCACACCTGCGATCTATCAGGTATTGTAGAATTACGTACACAATACCTACCTTCATATACACCAAATGTTCCCATAGTTTGACTAGAATAATTTCACAGTTGATCAGTAGATGTATGGATTTCAAATACACCGCTACCACCAGTCAACCATCCTGATGAAGACCAAGGTGTAGTTGATCTCAAACCTGTTTCCCAGTTCTCGTAAAGATCAAACACACTATCTCGATTTGATAATGAATTAGTAGAAGCTTCACGGATATACATATATATACGTCTTACTGTTTGCAGGTATTTGAGGTACTCTAACCCAAATTTTTGACCCTGTAGAAGTCGTAATATTCCAGTGTTCAACCCAGAACGGTATTAAAGTCTTACCATCAGGACCTGTTATACGTATAGCAGTGCCACCATTATCAAGCTTCCTATCAGCAACCAGTTCTTTAGTATTAACTAAAAACCAAATTTGATATTCATATAATGGTTCATTTATTCCCACTGCATCTATTTCTACAGGTATTCTTTGAGGCCAAGAAGAATCATACCAGTCATCCCATTGGCGAACTTGGAGTTTACCATCAGCAGTTACAGTGGATCTGTAGAAATACCCGTCTTCAAAATGTTCCTTAGTGTTTTCAGTCCAGTTGAAGCTAAAAAGCGAGGATATGAAAATACAAAAGGTAAGAAAAGTCCACACCGCTGGTGTAACTAAAGATCTTATTTTGTCCATCAGAATAAGGAAATTGGCTTTTTAATTATCATATTGTTTGTAATTATGCTATATACAAACTTTTAAAATTGAAATCAACAAATTATCACAAATAGTTTATTTCAGCAAATTTGCAGGATAAATCAATACTTACAACACATTTTTCTTACAATACCAGCGGTGTGGAAAAATTAAGTTTGGTTATAATGAAAAAATTTTAACTTTTGTTTTAATAGTCAATCATATTAACTAAAACCTAAAGTTAATACCAGCGGAATAATTTCGTACAGGCGAAGGATAATACAGATAACCCATCCCAGCATAAGCAAACTCAGCATATTTTTCGTTTGTCAAGTTGTTTATTTTAGCAAAAATTTTAAAATCATTCACTTTGTACTCTAACTTTACATCTGTCACAGAATAACCATAAAGTTTTTTACCAGTCTGGACATAATCACTACCAAAGAATCTGTCACTTACAGTTATATTGTCAACACTCAAGTTTACATTGTAGGGTAACAAAAAAGTTATCCCAATATTGTATTTATGCTGAGGTACAAGTGGTACGTATTTGTTCTCATATGGTCCAGATTTAAACTTTGCATCAACATAGGAATACTCAACATTAGTTGTAAGAAACTTTGTTGGTAATATCTTAATAGCAGTTTCTACTCCTTGTCGTACAGAAGGTGATGGATAATTCTCATTTTGCCAAGTTAACATATTATAGTAAATTTCATTTTTTATCTCAGCAGTAAATATTGACAAGTCTAAGTTTATTTTTTTCTGTCTGTACTTCAAACCAACCTCTAAGTCTTGTCCTGTTTGTGGTTTTAAATCATAGTAAGTGCCCCAACTAATATATTCGTCAGTTTTTGGTAAACGATATGATTTTGACCATTTAACATAAGAAGTTAGATTCTTCATAATTTTCGTAGTTAAACCCGCAGATATTGCATTAATTGTTTCGTCTTTGTGTTTCTCAATGTTACTTTGTAAATCCTTAAAATCTTGATTAAAGATTTCAAATCTACCACCAACATCAAATAATAATATGGAATGAATTGGAATAGAAAAATTTAGGTATGAACCAAAAGAGTTTCTTAAAAGATCAAGTTCGTCAGTTTGAGGTGTTACTTCTCCAGATAGTGTCATTGGTGAAATTTTATAAAGATTGAAATAATACTCAATACCAAATAAGGTATCTATTTGCTCTTTTATTCGTTTACGAAATTTTTGCTCTATACCAACTGTATGTGTTATACGTTTATCGTGTGATGAAAAACTGTACATGAAAGTTTTCTGGTCAATGTTTCTATAAGAAATTGAAGTTTCGGTATCAAACCAACTAAAATTTTTCTTACCAGAGAGTTTTGCATAATAGTCAATTTTGCTACCCTTATCTTGTGGTGATGAGGTTTTCTCAATCTCACCTTTCTCCCATTGATGTTGTGAAACATATCCTGGAAACTCAGTTTTACTCGTAGATAAACCTGTGTCCACCTCCCAGCTTATTTCTGTATTTTGCTCACTACCAGAAAGTTTTAAGTTTACACCTGAAACACTTATTTCATTATTGTTTCTATATCCTCTGTTATACCTATGTGTACCAGAAACAACATAGGAAATTTCTTTAGTATTTTCTAAACTAAATCTTACATCTTGACCTCCAAAAGAATTAACATTTACTTTTAGAGATGATTCTTTTGATGTTGCTTTTTTAGTAATTATGTTAATTACACCTCCTACGGCACCGTCACCATATAAAACACTCGCACCACCCTTGAATATTTCAATTCTTTCTATGTGAGCAAGAGAAATTTGGTTAATATCTACATTTGACATATCAATATTATTCAACCTACGACCATCAATTAGAACAACACAATTCTGTGCAGCAGATTCACCAAAACCTCTTAAATCAATACTTGCATATGGACTATCATAATAAAAATCTCTTACAACTACACCGGAAACGCGACGAAGTAATTCTCCAACAGTATAGACGCCTGAATTTTGTATTTCTTCAGCTGTAATAACAGTAACATTCCCAGGTGTCAAAAGTGGATTACTGACAAATCCTTTCTTTGCAGTTACTGTTAAATATACTTCGGTGGGAGCTAATATACTTATCTCTTCAACTTTTTCAGTACAGAATAATACGGCTGTAAATGTAATTAATGCTAACAGAATCCTTTTCATAACCTCCTCCTCTTAGTGAAAAATTTAATATAAAAATTTGAATTTTATTTAAAAAATTTATATTTAAGATTTGCAAAACTTTGCACAACCGGTAGGTGAAGTGGGAATAAAATTTTTTTGTTGGTGACGCCAACATACTAACCCATTTCAAACCTACCGGTTTCTGGATAATTTATATATCACTCTTCTACCCATACATTTCCCCTTCCTGTGGCCGACGCGGGGTCGGTTTCAGGTTGAATTATTAAGTATTTATCATCGCTTTTAATACTCTATACCTTTACGTCGTATAACTCCAATATCATACGGATGTTTCAGTTTTTGCATAAAAGTTATATAGTCAACTTTTTGACTAAGTACCTCTACAATTTCCTTACTTGATTGACCAGTAAGTATCAACTCCAGTTGTTCTGGTTTAGATTTCAAAAGGTCAACAAGTTCTTCAACTTCTAAAAATTTTTCCCTCACACATACTAAGATTTCGTCTAACACTACAATGTTGAATTTTTGTTTAAAAATTTTTGTCTTTATAAACTCAACCGCATTTTTCACCTCTTTTTTTACCTTCCCAACATTAACTTTTTTGTCAAAATAAGGACAGCATTTAGCAAAATGATAAGTTTTAACATTTAATTTTTTAAGAATTTTGTACTCACCATAGCTATATTTTTCTGGATTTTTATGAAAACTTATAAAACAACATTTTAGTTTTTGTCCAACAGCACGTATCACTAGTCCAACCGCAGCTGTTGTTTTACCTTTACCGTCGCCTGTATAAATATGAATTAATCCTTTCATAAACTACTCCTTTTTCCACATTGTTGGTACTGGTATTATATAAGGTTTGTTTGAAATTGGATTTGTTTTAACAACTACTGTAGTGTTATACACTTCCTCAATAATTTTATAATCCAAAACCTCCTGTGGTGTACCAATTTTTTTAATTTCACCACAAGAAATCAATATGAGTCTATCACAGTATTCACAAGCTAAGTTAAGTTCATGAAATGAAGATATAATTGTAAGTTTGTAGTACTGATTAAATTTTTTAAGATTATCAAGAATACTTATCTGATGACCAATATCAAGATGAGATACAGGTTCGTCAAACAAGGCTAATTTTGGTGTTTGTGCGATAGTCTGCGAAATTATAACCCTTTGCAACTCACCAGAAGACAACTCTTTTAACATTTTGTTAAGAATATTTTTAAGTTCAAATTCTTCATATAGTTTGTCAAAATCGTATGGTGTAAAATCCCAGGGATATCTCGCAAGAAAAAGAAAATCTTTAACTTTCATATTCAACGAATACGAAGTTAAATTAGTAGAGAACGCAATATTTCTCGCATATTCTTTGTATTTATATTTACGTATATCTTTACCATCAAACAAAATATGACCTTTGTTTATAGGTAACAACCTTGCGATAGTTTTAAGTAAAGTTGACTTACCCGCAGCATTCGGACCTATGATACCTATAAATTCTGCTGTCTCTACTTCAAAACTTATATTTTTCAAAATATTAACTTTTTTATCATATCCGCTGTATAAGTCTTCAACTTTTAACAACACCATAGAAATTACCTTTTAAAATATAAACAATAAAAAATATACTTCCTAAGATACCAGTTAAAACATTTATTGGTATCTCCATAGGATACATTAAATTGCGAGCTAAATTGTCACAAAGAGAAATAAATATAGAACCTGTAAACATTGAAGTTAAAAACCATTCTTTATGTTTCAACCCTGTAATTGACTTTACGACATTTGGTACAATCACACCAACAAATGATATCGTCCCTGAAATTGATACACACAACGCACAGATCACCACGCAAATAAAAATTAAAACACTCTTAACTTTTTGTTCTTTAACGCCAAGTGTTATAGCTTTTTCTTTCCCTAAAATAATAATATCCATCTGTTTAGCATACGAAACAATTGCTACTAAAAGAATAAGTATAACTGTACAGGAAATCAAAATACTGGTCGTATCTATTGAAGAAAAACTTCCTAACAACCACAAAAGTACATAATGTGTTTTATACGGATCAAAAAATAAAGTTAAAATTATGATTATACTGGAAAAAAAGAAGTTTAACACAACACCAGATAAGATAAAACTAACATCTATTGTTCTTCTAAAAAGCCGAAGTAAAAAATGTATACTAATCATAGCCACTAACACTCCAAAAAAAGAACTAAAAAATCTGTTTAGTGGTAACATTAAAATAGTAGATACAACTACTCCAAGACCCGCAGCTGAAGAAATACCTAAGGTATATCCTTCACATAATGGATTTAAAAAAATACTTTGTAATACACAACCAACAACTGCTAACCCTGCGCCTACAAGATGTGTCGCTATAGTTCTCGGAATTCTAATTTGAGTAAGGATTTTATATTCCACTGTTTCTTGTTTGTTAATAACAGAAATTAAAATTTTGTTTAGATCTAAACGAAATAACAAACTGTGTAATAGATTTAGAATAAAAATTACAAATGTTATCGTTGTAAAGATTTTCTTTGTCATTTTATCAATTTTGAAACTTTTTCAACTGAAAGGAAAAAATTTTCTATGTTTGGTTGACATAAAATGTCTGCTGGGAGCACAAATATTCTGTTGTTTTTCACTGCGTTTAGTTCTTCAAACTGTCTAAAAAAATTTCTTACTTCAGTCTCGTTTATACCCATATCCGGTATTATAATTACATCTGGATTAAATCTTATAATTTCTTCCGGAGTTAGTTGCACATATCGTTGACGGTGGCTAATACAATTTTTAGCACCTGTATATCTTATAATATCACCCATGTAACTTTTGTCAGTAGCTACAATTAAAGGATGTAACCCTATAATGCACAGAATAGATACTGGACTTTTGATTTGTCTTTCTTTATACTTACTTTCATAATACGATATTATTTGTTTTGCTTTATCTTCTTTTTTTATTATCTTAGCTATTTGAATAAATTGTTTTTTAATATCTTCGTAAGTATTAACTGGAGACAAAATTGTTATATTCAGTTTAAACTTTCTTAACTCTTCAACAGATTCTTTTTTTATACCTTCTTTTGATACAAAAATAACATCAGGCTTAAGTTTTAATATTTCCTCAACATTAAACTCAAGATAACTACCCACAATTTTTTGTTTGTCAGAGATTTTTTTACAAAACGAAGTTATCCCAACTACATTGTCCTTTTCATTTAAAAGATATAAACTTTTTGTAATTGACGGAGTTAAAGAAACAATTCTTTGTTGAGATAATAAAACAGTAGAACATACCGCGATGTTTAAAAAGAAAAAAATTTTAATAAAAAATTTTTGTCCCATCGGTGGATTATAAAAAATACTAAAGAAATTATTGCAGGGTTGTACCTTGAGTTGGGAGGATTAAAAGAAAAGAATTATAATTCTTGTTCTTTCCCTACCCAACGTAGGTACTTCCCTTACCGCTGGTGATAGACCGGGCTCCTCTGTTTCTATAACAGAGATTACCGTTGCGTGGGCAGCCGCCAGAATCTCACTGGCAGTTCCCCCACCAGCGTGGGCTTTTATTTATTACAAAACTCTGATGAGATATGTCAATAGTTTACTAAAAGATTAGACAAAATAGTGTGACTACAAAGATTCATCCCTATGATGTTTTATAATCTTAGCTTCGTACAAAAATACTATATCTTCACATATATTGGTGGAAAGATCAGCTATACGTTCTATGTTGTTGATTATTCTTTCTAAGTGAAGATACCTTTCTATATTTAAAGGATCAATTTTTATATCTTCTATTATTTTTCTATAAATCTGTGCTTTCAAATGGTCAACTGATTGGTCTAGTTTGCACAAATTTTTTGCAGCAGCGGAATTTTGTTCAATAAACGATGTTATACTTTCCGTCAACATATTGTTAGTAATAGACCATATTTGTTCTATATCTGCTCTATACTTGTTAAGTAAATTGAAATCATGATCTATAAGATATGAACCGCTCTGTGCAATATTTACAATATGGTCTGCAATACGTTCCAAATCATTACTCATTTTCAAAACACAAAGTATCAACCTCAAATCAAACGCTTTAGGTTGATATTGTGCAATTATATAAACACATTTTTCTTCTAAGTCAACTTCATAATCGTTAGATTTTTTTTCCTGTTCCGTAATGATTGTCTCTAACTTGTC
>JANXDG010000074.1 GCA_025059805.1 Endomicrobiia bacterium | reverse complement strand
TCATAAATTTCTGCAAGATCTTTTGAAAAAATTTCTATTGCAAAATTATCCTGCTCATAAGTTGCAGAGATTGTAAAATTGTAGGAACCAGTCCACACTTTTGAACTTTTCACAACTACAAATTTGTTGTGCATAAGTCTTTCGTTACTACCAATCTTTTTGTAGCTAAAACTGCTTTTGAATACAGCTGTTGAAACATCTTTGTGAAATATTGCATATACACTCACTCCTCTGTTAACAATGTAATCTATCGCTGTTGTTATAGTCGTGTTATTCACTTGATATACACATATATATACAGTGGTTCCAGGAGTTGCTGACTCAATAAATTCCTTCAATGCAAAATCTATTGGTTTTAGTCTTGTTGAAATTTCACTTAGTGAAGGACGATCTTTATTGTATGGATCTGTAAAATATACATTAATTTGGGAGAAACTGATTGATATGTAACACAACAGCAACAGAATAATTAGCATACCGTACCTTTGTCCACCTTTATTTCGTATAAATTTAGGAAGAATCTTCGCAGCAGATTATAAAAATAACCTTTCAAACTGCTAAAATTTTACTTCAATAGCAGCTCTATGGTTCCCAATATTGTCAACGATAACAGCCGAAATACCAAATGAATAACAAATTCCAATATTTATTCTCTCAGCAATTTTTATACCATAATAACCAAAACCAAAATTTAACGAATTTTTGTTTACACCGAATCTTAACGCAATCGTATGAAAATTAAGATATGTCTCGCAACCTATTGCATAAAAATATTTTTCACCCCAATCTTGATTTCTTTGTCTTAACTCTAACCCAACTGTAAGATCCTCAAAATATAAACCAGCTTTAACATCACCGAAATTGTACGCACTACCAAAACTTATCGTCATAGGAATAATATCTGTATTGCCTTCTAACACTGCAATATTAGGCTGATTTATATCTTTAACTGAAACACCAAAATATAGTCTATCACTAAAAATCTTATAAATCAACCCAACATCTGCTGATATGACAGACTTAGAATCTTTACCCGCAAGGGTAGGTTCAACATTCAGAATTTCTGTGTCATATTTATACTTTTTCATTAAATATTTAACATTTAAACCTATTTTAAAATCAGGCATTGGTTCATATACTCTTTTCAACGAAGTCGCAGCTGAAACTATACCAGCAGTCTCAGTGTAAAGACCATCCTGTACATCATACATACTAAAACTGAAACCAAAACTTGCGTATTTAATAGGGGCAACTACTGACAAACTTGTCAACAAAAAATTCACATCTTCCAAACCTAAGTACGGTTTTGAATACATTACCTGAACATAGTTTTCTGGCACATCAGATATCCCTGCGGGATTATAATAAACACCAGAAGGTTCATTACTTATTGCAGTAAACACTCCACCCATACTTTCAGCACGAACTGACCAATCCGTATTTTGGAACGCAGAAAAAATATAGTAGGTCGGTGTAAGCAGGTAGGTGATAGTGAAAAATAACAATATTTTTTGTAAAATTTTTCTTCTGTTTTGTATTAAACAATTTAATAGTTTCCCTATATATTGGATTTCATCAAATATTTCTGTATCATTAAAATATCCTAATTCTTTAGCTAATAACAATTGAGTTTCTAATTCTACAAGAGAACCTCTTGATGTAACAAAAAATTGTATTTTTTCTCTCCCACTTACTCTTGATGCACCCTCTGCTATATTGCTTACAACAGACACAGAAGACCTTCGAATTTGTTGTGTAAGAGTAAACATTTCTTCTTTTGGAAATTTTTCAGTAATTTGATATACTTTCTTTGCTAAATTAAATGCTTTTTGCCACGCTAACAATTTTTTATGTGGAGATATTTCTTTTTCTTTCATACCTTACACACCCTTTTTACTACCTGCTACCTGCTTACACCTAATATTCTATTTTCTTATTTCACAACAATCACAACACCGTATTTTCTTTTCCCATCTTTAGTTTT
>JANXDG010000069.1 GCA_025059805.1 Endomicrobiia bacterium | reverse complement strand
CAAAATGGAACACAAAAATTGTATTATCATCAATAATCTTAGCATTCACTTTTTCAGTAGTAGTAGGACTTATCTTTGGTATCTGGCCCGCAAGAAAAGCTTCACAACTTACCCCTGTTGACGCATTAAGATATGAGTAATTTGTATTAAAACTTTACCTAATACTTCCAAAATTTTCATTATTTTCTTGAAAAAAATTTTTATTAACTCTTGACAAATTGTTTAGTAGTTTTATAATAACTTCAAAACTCCTGCTCTCTATTATAAAACTGATACATCATAGTAAACAATTTATGGAAAGTAGTTTCTTTTAAATAAAAATGATACAAATAAGTGTTATAGAAATCAATAGTTAAGATAAACATTTTGAGAGGACCTCCATAAAATGGTCTTTGATATTAAGATGGATATTTAGCAAGTAAGCAGCTGTAGCGTTAATAAGAGAATGTATGCGGAAGAAGTTATAGATTAAGATTAAAGTAGAGATATAAGTGAAAGCTGAGAAGTAAGATTTAGGATATTTTTCTTAGTGTAAAGAAAGCTCAAATAGTTGAAAAGAAACGTTCAAATCTATTAGAACATTTTAGTTGTATAGTAGAGATATTAATTTTTCTTGTTTCTAAGTTGGCAGCACATTTAGGGCAGATGCCATGTTTGGCAGCTATGGGTTATGACTTGTAGTTGTGATGCATAGGTGATTGAAAATTACATTTTTTAAAAATTACATTTTTTACATAAATATTTTTGTTTATTAGTTTTTTGTTGTTTACCATATTTGTATAGGTCAGTTGAGCCGCATGTGTAGAACAGATTTTGTTTGTTGTATTTTGTCGTTTATTAGTTTTATTATTTTTCATTGTTTTATTACCTCCTTTTGATATTGATTTTTGTGAGGTGTTCCTCCTTGAGTTAACAAATATATTTTTCGTCTATATTAATTCAAGTTTTCATAAGATACTTTAACAATACTTAAATTATAGGGAGGAAAGGAGGTGGAGAATTTTATTATTCCCTATAATTTTCTGCAAATAAAGAAAGGAGGTGATTTATTATGCTGAGGAAAAAACAAAATATATTGGGTTTGATTTTAATGTTGAACTTTATATTAGCAGCTGTAACACAAGCTACTATAGACTTTAGTTTCCAGTCAGGTATAAATTTCCCTATAGTGTCTGGGTACGAAATGCGAAATTTGAATGCATTTTCAGTGGTTTTCCATGTCAATGAAGAAACTTCTGTAAGTATATTTCGTGAATCTGGTAAAATTCGTGGCGAAAATTCATATACAGACAATGCCAATGTGAAATATACAATAGTAAATGAAGGAGACAGTGAAATTACAGGACTCAGAATTACACATTTACTTCCAGTAGAACTTATTTCTTTATCTTTAGGTTTAGATATTGGAAATATTCAATTCAATACTCAAAATATATACCGCCGCTCTACAGGAGGAGGAGATCGTACTGACTGGGGCTTACCTCAAGATGATCCTTTAAGAGGCACTCATCCTTTATTCGGATTGTTTCTTGAGTGGAAGGCACTTGAATCTGAAGGATCACAAGTTAAAACAAAATTAACCATTGCTCTTTCCGCAAGAATGGTTGATTTACCTGAGACATTTGCACTTGGTGCAAGAAAAGCTAGGTTGATAAATCAACCACAAATTGATCCTATTAAAAACTTTAATAATATTTCACTAATTGTAGGTTTAAAAATTGGTTTCTAAAAGGGAGGTAAAATTATGAGAAAAAAAGTTGTGCTATTTTTAATAACTCTTCTATTAATAAGTTACTCCTTTGGACAAAATGTAGGGTTTGAGTTTGGTATTAACTTTTTTAAACCATCACATTCTGGTTTTACAATTCAAAATGGTACAACTTTTTCAATAGAATGGGGAATTGACAAAGATGTAAGTTTTGGTATTAGCAATGAAAATACTATTTTGAGCCATACTGATATCGTGGGTATTACTCGTACAGGTCAACTTTCTATTACAGGAATTTTGATAAAGAAAAAAGTAATAGAAGGAATTGTGGTAGGATTAAACTTAGGTTCTGGTAGCGCTACAATCACAAACACTATCACAAGACCAGTTGTTGATATTGTCGGTAGTGCAATCCTACTTTCTCGTAAAACAGATAAACTTACAGGAACATTATCTGCAACTGTTGCTTCAAGATTTATGAATACTCAAGGTTTACAGGCTGGTCCTACAAATATTTCAGATCTTAATGGTGTAAATTTCTCAGTAAGTGTGTCTATTGAATTTTGATACTTAGAAGGAGAAAACGAACTTCTTTCTTCCCACTCTTAGTTGGAGAAATGTGGATAGTTCTTTTTAATTTTGTAAATTTTAATAACTATTAGAGAAAAAATATACCAAGTTTACCCTTTGTTAAGAAACTAAAAATTTATATTTTACGCCTTCGCCAACCGTAGGTAGTTTTTGGACAGGTTTTGTAAGGAAGAATTTACTTTCTTTTATCCATTGTTTAAGGATAGTTGCAATTTTTCTTGCTTTAGCATAACTTGATAAGTTCCCCGTGGGAACAAGTTTATTACCAATGGTAATTTCCCCAGATTTTAATTCTTTGTAAGAAACAAACTTTATTGGTGGCTTACCTGTAAGTTCAGGATAATCTTTGCTGTAGTCAACTACAGGTGCAAAAATTTCTTCGTCTGAAACTGCACACCAACGTGCTATCTCTTCATCCAATATAGGTATTGGTATTCCAATACCTACCGCAAGTGATGTACCATATCCTGTAATTGACACGCCAACTAAAAACTCCGCTGACATTTGTTTAAGGTCGCCAATAACCGCCA
>JANXDG010000023.1 GCA_025059805.1 Endomicrobiia bacterium | reverse complement strand
GCATTACCTAAATCTTGACACATGTGATAATCTTCTAACCTTATTGTGATAGGAACAATACTAAAGTCAGATTTTGAGATAAGTTGGAGAAACGGAAGTTGTACTTCTAACGAATGTTCATTTTGATGTGCTTTTGTATCTGCTTGTGCAAATTCTGAGTTTTTTATGATCAACTCTGCTATTTCTTTGTTGATTTTGACATTACCAAACGGTGTCTCCCACGAACCTTCACTAAAAACGGATATGATTTCTCCTAACCCAGTATGGTTAGGTCCTAAAAGTATATAAACATCTGCTGGTTTTATCTTAGAATAAACTTCGCCTGCAATTTTACCTGAATACATCCATCCTGCGTGAGGACAAATACAACCTATAACATCAAGTTTTCCCTCGTCAGAGATTTCTATCAAATATTTTTTAGCTTTTTCTTTTTCGTCAGGATACCAAGTTCCTGCAAATTTTGGTTTCCTTATCATAATTTTGATTATACATTATATTAATAAAAATTTCAATGTTGATATTGAATTTATTACAATTTTTATATATGCTAATACTATGCGTAATGTAATCTTGTTAGGTTTAACTAGTTTGTTGACAGATGTCTCTTCTGAAATGGTTTATCCGATAATAGGTTTATACCTTACTTTTTTAGGTACACCATATACAATAATTGGTATTATAGAAGGTATTGCTGAAAGTGTAGCGAACTTACTTAAAGTATTTTCAGGACAAATTTCAGATAAACTTAAACGAAGGAAACCTTTCGTAATCTTTGGATATTCAACCTCAGTTCTTGGAAAAATTTTACTATACTTAAGCAGTAGCTGGCTCGGTGTGTTGTTAGCAAGGATAATAGATCGTTTCGGTAAAGGTATAAGGACAGCACCACGCGACGCTCTAATTGCAGAATCCACTGATGATACAAAGAAAGGTAAAATTTTTGGGTTACATCGTACGATGGATACATTCGGTGCAACATTAGGTGTTATCATTGTTTATATCTTATTTTTTTCTTCTGGCGATAAAATACCATTTAAACAAGTTTTCTTATGGTCCTTACTTCCGGCAGGTTTAGCTGTACTTATTTTGTTCCTCGTAAAAGAAAAACAAGATAGACAAACTAAATCACAAATTAAAAAGTTTGAAATTAATTTTTCACAGTTTAAGTATATACCTTTGAAAGCTAAACTTTATATTATTATCTCGGTACTCTTTGCTTTAGGTAATTCTTCAAACCAGTTTTTATTATTGAGGGCAAAGAATTTAGGTTATAGTTATCTTCAAACAATAGCGTTGTATTTATTGTATAACATAAGTTATACTATTTTTTCTTACCCTGCAGGTATTGTTGCGGATAAAGTAGGAAAGAAAACTATTATCGCAACAGGGCTTATAATTTATAGTTTAGTATACCTATCTTTTGCTTTAGTTAATACCTCGGCAGCGCATATCTTATGGTTATTATTTATAATCTACGGTATCTATATTGGTTTAGTTGAAGGACAAGAGAAAGCATTTCTTGCAGAAATAGCACCACAGGAATTCAGAGCTTCTATCCTCGGACTTCATTATACATTAGTTGGTTTGATGTTATTTCCTGCGAGCTTCATTGGCGGGATATTGTGGGATGTGATAGGTCCTTATGCTACTTTCCTATTTAGTAGCATCCTTAGTTTAATATCCGCAGTTATGGTTATAATCCTAATTTAAAATATTTATATACTTGCCAGCAGAAATAATTGTATTAATTATCTTAACAGTATCAGCAAGATCATCATTAATTACTATATAGTCATAGTACCTCAAATAACTTAACTCTTTATTAACATTTCTTAATCTTTTACTAATTTCTGCAGGTGTATCTTTACCACGAGATGTAATTCTTTGCTTTAGTTCACTCCATGACGGTGGTAAAACAAATATAAAAATTCCGTCTGGGAAAAGTTTTTTTATGTTTTTACCACCCTGGACGTCTATGTCCAGAAGTATATCCTTGCCAGAATTTATTGCGTTCACTATTTGTTCTTTTGATGTTCCATAGTAATTATTATAAACTTTAGCCCATTCAACGAATTTCTTCTTTTTCACCATCTTTAAAAACTCATCTTTAGATACAAAAAAATAATCTTTACCATTAACTTCACCTTCTCTGGCAGGACGTGTCGTGTAAGATATAGAAAATACTAAGTTTGGATTACATTTGAGTAGTTCTTTACATATTGTAGTTTTACCTGAACCTGACGGTGCTGAAATTACTACTACTTTACCTTTTTTTATTTTATTTTTGTATTGTCTAACATATCTCTGTAGCAATTTCATTAAAATAAAATTTTTATTTAGATAAATATTTTTCTTTGAATTCTGGCCTTATTCGTTTAAGTTCTTCCATAGGAAATTTTTTTAACAGATTATATCCTATCTCTATAGTATCAAAAATACTGCGGTTTTCGTTTACTCCTTGTTTCAGAAATCTACTTTCAAACTCTGAAACAAATCTTAAGTATAACCTATCAATTTCATCAAGTGCTGCTTCTCCTAAGACAATAACAAGTTCTTCAACTTCTTTACCACGGGCATAACATGCAAACATTTGGTTCGCCCAGTCAGGATGGTCCTCTCTCGTTCTATCTTTACCTATACCTTTATCTCTTAACCTTGACAGAGATGCCATTATATCTATAGGTGGATAAATACCTTTCCTGTGAATGTCACGAGAAAGTACAATTTGTCCCTCTGTAATATATCCTGTAAGGTCGGGGATTGGATGAGTTTTATCATCCTCTGGCATTGTTAAAACTGGCATTAAAGTGATTGAACCCTTTTTTCCTTTGAGCCGTCCTGCACGTTCATACAATGTTGCCAGGTCAGTATAGAGATACCCTGGATAGCCACGCCTGCCAGGAACTTCCTTTCTTGCAGCAGAAATTTCTCTTAACGCTTCCGCATAATTTGTCATATCAGTAAGAATTACTAACACGTGCATCTCAAGTTCAAAAGCTAAATATTCTGCACAGGTTAACGCTAAACGCGGTGTTGAGATACGTTCTATCGCAGGATCGTCCGCAAGGTTTAGAAATAACACTGCACGTGATAGCGCACCTGTTTTCCTGAATTCTGAAATAAAAAAGTTTGCTTCTTCAAATGTTATCCCCATACATGCAAAAACTACAGCGAACTCTTTTGATTCTTCTGCAGTTTCTGATTTCAAAACTGTTGCTTGCCGTGCAATTTGTACCGCAAGAGTATTATGTGGCAGGCCAGCACCTGAAAAAATTGGTAGTTTCTGCCCACGGACAAGAGTGTTAAGACCGTCAATTGCTGAGATACCTGTTTGTATAAACTCTCTTGGGTACGCTCGTGAATACGGATTTATAGGATTTCCATTGATATCTAACCTTTTTTCTGCGACAATCTCAGGACCGCCATCAAGTGGTCTTCCCAAACCGTCAAATACACGACCTAAAATTGTCCTTGCTACAGGTAAGGTTACTGTCCTGTTTAAGAACCGTACTTTTGTACTACCAATATTTATACCGCTACTTTCTTCAAACAATTGTATCAATGCAGTATCTTCTTCAACCTCTAAAACTCTTCCAAGTTTACTTTCACCAGTTGCAAGTTCTACTTCTACAAGTTCTTCATACATTGCACCTCGTGCACCTTCAACTAAAACCAAAGGACCTGCGACTGATTTTATAAGTTTTGTTTCCACTGTCATTTTTTACTCCCATTTGGCCGACGCGGGATCGGATAATAATGGTCTATGAATAAACTTTAATATAAACAGGTGGTTTTAATACTACATCTAACTTTTTAATTTTTTCTAATGCTTGTAACAAACTTTTCTCTCTTGTTTTATGAGTTAACAAGATTATTGGCACACCACGACGTAGTTTCACCAGTGGTTCTTTCTGGTATACTGAAGCAATAGAAACTTTATATCTACCTAAAACATTTGCAATTTTTGCAAGCACGCCAGGACGGTCAACAGTGATAAATCTTAAATAAAAACATCCTTCCGTGTCTTTTATACTAACGATTTTAAGTTTTGTAGGCTTGTATTCTACATAATGTGTCCTTCCACTTACTGCACCTACAATATCTTTCGCAATAGATATTATATCAGCCATTACAGCTGAAGCTGCAGGGAAACCACCCGCACCTTTACCTACAAGAATTACCTTACCACAATGGTCACTGTTTAACAATATCGCGTTATCTTCATAATGTATGTTAGCAAAAACATTATTCTGTGGTACTAAAAATTTCCTTACTTCAAAATAATATTTATTACCTTCAACACAAGCATTACCTAAAAGTTTTATTTTGTATCCAAAACTTTCCGCAAAATGTATATCCTGTAATTCTATATCTTCTATCCCTTCTATATAAATATTTGCAAGCTTAACCCAGGATGAAAACGCTAACGAGCTTAAAATACTTAACTTACATGCGGTATCGTATCCTGAAACATCGTAAGTAATATCAGCTTCTGCAATACCCATGTTACGAATACGTTTCACTGCAAATTCGTAAGAACATCTATATTGCGACATCAAAGTTAAAATATAATTTGTTGTACCATTTAAGATACCTGAAATACCTAAGATTCTGTTTCCTGCGAGACCTTCGTGTAATGATTGTATTACTGGTATCCCAGCTGCTACTGACGCTTCAAAATAGACAGATTTGTTATATCTATTCGCAGTAAGAAAAATTTTATCCCAGTTTTCAGATAACACAGCTTTGTTCGCTGTAACGATGTGTTTCCCATGTTTAATACTTTCCATTATAATTTCATATGCAGGATGTATCCCACCAATAAGTTCTACCACAATATCTATCTCTGGATCTTTCACAACAATATTATAATCTGTCACAAATTTTGTTGTAATAGGTAATAACTTTTGTTTTGACTCATCTTTATCACACACTGTTTTAAATTCCACTTTGCAGCCAGTATTTTCTTCAATAAACCTTCTATTTTTACTATACAGTTTTAAAAGAGACAAACCAACATTGCCTATACCTATTAAACCAACCTTTACTGTCTTCATATTTTTGTGTTTCATTTTAATTTTACACCTAACTCTTTAAAAACTTTGTCAAACCGTAACGCTGCGTCATGAAATCTATTGTCTGCGGTAACCAGCGCTAACCTAAAATATCCCTCACCACTAGAACCAAACCCTACACCAGGGGATATCGCAACACCTGTCTCTACTAAAAGTTTTTCTGCAAATTTTAACGAACCTAACCCTTGCGTCACTTTATCAGGTAATTTACACCATAAATACATCGTAGCTTTTGGCACATCAACAGTATAACCTATTTTCTTAAATTCTTTAACCATAATATCACGCCGTCTCTGGTAAACTTTACGTACATCATTTACAATCCTTTCATATTCAAGTAAAGCTTTCACTGCAGAAAGTTGAATAAATGTTGGAACACCATAGTCAACAAAAGATTTGAATTTCTCAAGTTGACTAATTATATATTCATTACCAACAACAAAACCTACACGCCATCCTGCCATTGAAAAAGTTTTTGAGAAACTATGAAACTCTACTGCTACATCTTTTGCACCGTCAAACTGTAAGATAGACGGTGCTTCATAACCGTCAAAAGTTATTTCTGAATATGCATTGTCATAACATAAAATTAAATTATTTTTCTTTGCAAACCTTATCGCTTCTTTTAAAAAACTTTCATCCTCAACTACTGCAGTTGTTGGATTATTAGGATAGTTTAAAAAAATAATCTTTGCTTTCTTTAAAACCCTCTGTGGAATTTTGCCAAAATCTGATAAATACCCACTTTGTGGGTCAAGTTTAAACAAATACGCTCTACCACCAGCAAGAACTGTTGCATTATAATACACAGGATATGAAGGATCTGGCACTAAAGTATAATCCCCAGGGTCAAGAAATGTCATACATAAATGCGCAACACCTTCTTTTGAACCAATCACTGCTAAAATTTCTTTTTCAGGATTAAGTTTCACCCCGAACCTTCTTAAAAACCATTCAGCAACAGTGTTTCTGAACTTAGGCATACCTTTTGCTTGAGGATACCTATGTGTCCTAGGATGGTTCTTAACAGTATCACATAACCTATCTACAATCTCACTGTCTGTAGGTAAGTCAGGATTGCCCATTGATAAATCTATCACATCTAAGTTCTTCTGGTATGCTTCTAACTTAAGTTTATTTATCCTTGAGAAAAGATATGGTGGCAGTTGTTCAAGCTTTTTAGACGGTGAAATTGATATCATAATTGTTTGTAAAAATTTAATACCTGAAAATGTATGTTCCTATGTTGAAACTCAAAAAATGTCCATCGTATTTTGCTAAGTTGATATATCTCTGGAATACAAAACTATAGGTTATTTTAATCAAAAGAGATACTCTCTTTTTTCTTAAACTTGTGCCAAGACCTAAAACAAAAACTGGGTCATAATTAGATATTCCTATGTCTAACCCTGAAATTGTTTCAAACATAACACCAAGACCTGTTTTAAAAAACACAGGATAGCTGTTATATAGGTGAAAATTTTTAACATAACTCAAAACTAATGGAATGGATATTAATTTAATTTTTGGCGCTGTTTTTTTCTCATGATATGCAATCCCTGTTGACAATTCAAACGGTAACAAAACTTTAGTGTTTAAAAAAGTATGAACATTAATTCCTGTGTTCAAGAATTTATAAAGTTCACCCATTGGTATAGTAGGACCAAGATATACACCTAACTTTACTGCACAGAAACAGTTTGTACTAAAGAGAACACACCATGTTAAAAAAATAAATTTTCTCATTTTAGTCAAAAAGATGTTGATGTTCAGCACAATTACAAAGATTTTTTGGATAATTACTAGGACGGGGCTTACTACGATAAATCTCGTTAAACTTTTTTCTTACTTCTTCTTTTAAATATGGAATAGGACATATATACTCGTTATTTTTCATTAATCCAAAATGTAAATGTATCCCATCACTTTTTGCAGTAGAACCACCAATATATCCAATTGTATCCCCGGGTCTAACATTTTGTCCTACTGCGACTGCAAGTTCTTTTACAGGTTCAAATCCATAAAGTAAAATATATTCGCTATTATACATAATAAATACATTCTTGTTACTTTTCGTTACGCTTTGCGTATCCTCAACAGAAATTATTATCCCAGGAGATGATGCGATAAACTTTGTCCCTGCATTTGCGTGGATATCTATTCCGTTATGTTGTCCACCTTCTGGACGTGGTACACCCCATCCAGCCCGGATGTCTACAATCTGGTCAAATTCTATCGGTGTATCTATCACAAAATGTAACGAAGAACGTTCTTCATCTGCTATCACATTAAATAACGGTCCTTTCTCGCATGCAAACAAAAAAAGTATTAAAAGTAACAGAAAGCTTGTTTTTAGTTGAACCGTAGACATTCTTTGTTAGCTGTTTATATATTTCCTGATCCAATCAGTAGGACGAAACGATACTTTTTTTCTTTCAGGAATTTGTACCACTTCGCCAGTTTTTGGATTTCTACCAATTTTTGGTTTTGTAAGTTTTGCTTTAAACTGACCAAGACCTGAAATTGTCACTGTTTCACCATTTTTCAACGCTTTTGCCAACACTCGGACAAATTCCCTTAAAATTTTTTGTACCACTAAAGGTTTCTGTCCCGTCTTTGAAGATATTTCTTCTACTAATGTTTTTCTTTTCATATAACCTCCAAAATCGAAATTTTCTAAAATATCAAATATTTAACTTCTTATGCTACTTAAAAACCCTTAGTGTAAACCTTCAATTCTGATGATATTTCTCATTTCTCAAGACTTAAAATTTCATCCTGTAAATCAAATGATGCTATGATTATCTCTTCGTCCATTGGAAACTTTTTCTTGCTTTTGGCTTACCTGCTTTTTTACGTTCAACCATACGAGGGTCACGTTTCAACATGCCATACTTTTTAAGTATAGATTTTAACTCAGGTTTATATTCTACTAATGCTCGTGCAATAGCAAGTTTTATCGCACCAGCTTGTCCTGTAACACCACCACCGGTCGCTTCTATTTCAAACCCTACCTTATTTTTAAGGTTTGTAACAAGCAAAGGTGATATTGCTTCCTGTTTCTGTGTCAAATTTCCAGCAAAATATTCATCAACAGGTATTTTATTAACAATTATATCTTGTGAATTCTCTTTTAAGATTGCAACTGCAACTGCTGTTTTTCTTCTGCCGGTCGCCCTTATCAGTGTAGTTGTTTGCTCCATTTTACCTCACCTCCTGAAAATATTATTTCAATTCTATAAATTGTTTCTGCAAACTAACATTTTCATCTTTAAAAACTTTCAACCTTTTTATCATCTTTGCTCTTAACTTGTTTTTAGGTAACATACCCTTTACTGCTTGCTTAAGTACAAAATCTGCTTTATGTGGCATTAATTTCTCGTACGGGATGTATCTGTCACCTCCTAAATAACCACTATGCCTAAACAAAATTTTTTGCTTCAATTTCTTCCCTGTAAGTACAATCTTTGACGCATTTTTTACAACAACAAAATCTCCACAATCTTTATCTGGTGAGTAAATTGGTTTATGCTTACCTATAAGAATTTTTGCTATTGTTGATGCAATCCTACCTAAAACTTTACCAGCAGCGTCTATTAGATACCAGTTCCTTTCTATTTTATGGTCAAACTTTGTCATTTTAGCAATAGTTGGTGAAACTTTCATAATTTTTTCTCCTTATTTTTTAAACATTAAATTTAGTTGAATACATTACAACAAAAAAATTTCTTTGTCAATAATTAGCCAAAAAGATTTATTAAAGGTTTGAACCTTTGGTATAGCAAAATATGAAGAGTAAGTTCAATTTTTTACAAAAAAGGAAACAATAGTATCTCCATAATGCTTGGTTCTTTCAAGTTTAAATCTGTCAGAAGTAACTGTTTCCCTTTTGCTATGTTGAACAACTATATGTCCATTATTCGCTATAATACTACTGTTTGCAATCAACTCCAGGGTTGGAACGCATAAATTTGCTGAATGTGTTTTATCTTTTTCAACATAAGGTGCACCTACAAAAATTATATCAAAACTTTTTCTCCCAAACTGTTCATATAAAATCTTCCTTGATTTTTCTACCCAGAATAAATCTTTCAAAATGTCAGCTTTGATTACATAACACATATCCTGACAGTTTAAATTAACGACATTTTGAGACAAAACCTGCAACGCATCTCTCTCTTTTTCAACAAAAACACAAAATTTTGCTCCACGAGACAACGCTTCAATACCCACTGCACCACTTCCCGCATAAAGATCTAAAAATAAACAACCGTTTAAATAGGGTGTTAAAATATCAAACACTGATTTTTTAATCTGTGCAAGGATTGGCCTTATATTCTTTGGCGTTTTCAACAACCTACCTTTAAACTCTCCAGCAATTATTTTTATCATTTATTTCTCACCCTTGAATGAATCACAGTATAAAGTGTAGGAACAAAAATTAAAGTAATGAGTGTTGAAAAAGTAAGGCCTGAAACAATTGCGACACCCATTGAAGAAAAATATTCTGCGCCACTTCCTGTCCTTATCGCCATAGGAAGTGTCCCTAAAATAGTAGTTATCGCAGTCATCAAAATTGGTTTTAGTCTTGTTTTGCAGGACTCTTTTACTGCATCTAATAGTTTCATACCTCTTGACCTTAAAAGTTTTATATAGTCAACTAAAACAATAGCGTTATTCACAACAATACCTACAAGCAAAAGCAACCCCACAAAGCTCATAATATTAAAATTTTTCCCCCACAAAAATATTCCTATAAGTATTCCTACAACTGCAAATGGTACTGAAAACATTATTATAAAAGGATCTAAGAACGATTCAAACTGTGCTGCCATAATTAAATATACAAGTAAAATACCTAAAAACAACATTAGTGTTAAATCGCGAAATGTTGATATCTGTTGTTCAATTTCACCACCAAATTTTATAGAAAAGCCATAAGGCAGTTTTATTGTTTTAAGCATCTTTTGTATATCAATACGAACCTTACTTAATGCTCTACCATATATATCCGCCTCAATTTTCACTACTCTAACATTATTTTTCCTTTTAATTTCATTAGGTGCTAAAGTTCGTTCAAAAGTCGCTATACTGTTAAGCGGAATTATTTTACCTGTTGGTAACAACACTGGTAAATCAGTTAAATTCTTAATTTCTTCTCTATAAGTTTTGTCAACTTTTACAAATATATCATACGAAGTATCAACAACACCTCCTACAGGTGGTGTGTATTCAGACGCTTTTGCTCCATAAAATATTTTTCTTAAAGTATCGGCAATATATCCAGAAGAAATTCCCAACATCTTTAATTTTTCTCTGTCTAATTTTATATTTATCTGATAACTGCTTTCTTCTAAACTTAATTTTGCATCTCGTATACCCTCAATATTTTTTAATTTTTCTTTAATCTCTTTAGAAATCCTTATTGCTTCATTTAAATCATTCCCATAAAGTTCAATAGAAACCGCTCTCCCCATACCACCTAACAATGTTGACCCTATACTTCTTTGTGCAGAAGATTCTAATTTTATAATACCAGGAATTTTTCTTAATGTATTTCTTAAAAGTTCTGCAATTTCAGCAGATGATTTATCTCTAAATTCTCTGTCAACTAAAAACACACCTATCTCACCTGTATTGGAAAACTCTGGTTCACCAAAAGCAGCTGCTAATCCACCAGAACCACTTTCACCACAACGAACAAAAACAGATCTTAAATGATTTTTTGGTATTAATTTAAAAATTTCTTCTTCTATTAGTAAAGCAACTTTATATGTTTCTTCCAATCTCATACCTTTGGATGTTTCAAAATAAATACTTACAGAAGATTCGTCTGCTTTTGGTATAAATTCTTTACCAGTAAAAAATATAAAAATGAATAAAGAAATAAAAAATATACCTAAAAATCCTAACAATGTAGTTTTTCTATGAGTTAACGCCCAATTTATAATTTCTTCATAAAAATTTTCTATTTTTTGTATTATATTTGACACAAAAACAACAGTTTTTTTCTCACATTCTTTTTCTAAACACAACCTTGACGCAAGCATCGGCGATAAAGTCAACCCTATTGCTAAAGAACAAAGTAGTGTAGCAATAACAGCCACTGCTAATTGTTTAAACAATAATGGAATCAATCCACTTACAAACAACAATGGAACAAAAACAATAATTGTTGTTAAAGTTGATGCAGTAATAGCAGAAGCAACCTCAGATGTTGCAACAACTGAAGCTTCTTTAGGGTTTTTACCCCAACTTATATGTCTTAAAATGTGGTCCACCACAACAATGGAGTTGTCAACTACCATACCTATCGCTATTGCTAAACTCATAAGTGAAACCATATTTATTGTATAACCAAAAAGATATAAAACTAAAAATGCCAAAATTAGAGATAAAGGTATCTGCAAAACAACAATAAATGCTGGAAGTATATCGCCTAAAAAAAACAATACCGTCAATATCACAAGAATGCCTCCAATAAGTATTGTGTTTCTTAAGTTCTTTACTACTTTAAGAATATACTCTGAAGTGTCAAAAATAACTTCTATTTTAAGTTGTGGAAAGTTTTTTCTTAACTCTGTTAATTTTTTGTTTACTTCAGAACATACATAAACAGTATTTGTCTGTGCTTTTTTTCTTATAATTATCATTAAAGCATCTTCTTTGTTGATGTTAACCTCGCCAACTTTCTCTGAATAAGAATCCTCTACTTTACCTACTTGATATAAATATACTGGTTTTCCCTGAAAATTCCCAACTATAAGATTGTTAATTTCATCAATAGAATTAAATTTTGAGGCAAGCCGTACCGAATATTTTTTAAATCCTTCATAAACATCACCAATTGGTACTTCAAGATTCTCTTGAGATATAGAAGAAAG
>JANXDG010000020.1 GCA_025059805.1 Endomicrobiia bacterium | reverse complement strand
AAGTGAGAATTTTTCTGCCTTTATTTGTGCAACAACTTCTCTTACCGACTTTTTAAAACTTAATTTTGGAATTGGCAGAGGAAAGTTTGTTGGTTATGGTCCGCGTTCTAAATATCTTAATACTGATTACTTTTTCGGCGAAGATGAAAAGCATAATTGGGCTGTTGGTCTTTTTGGTAGTTTAGAATTGAAACTCAGTATTTTAAAAATGATTTTTGAAGCGGATGGAAGAGATATAAACATCGGGACCAAGATTAACATAAGTAACTTAGAACTTGCTTTTGCTCTTACAAAATTTGAGGCAATTGTTTTTGATAACAAGCAAGAGCGGATAGCCTTTGCCATTGGTTATAATTTTCCATTAATAAAAGAGAAAGAAAAAGTTCCGCCACCTTTAAAAACTTGTTCCCGTTGTGGTAATATACCTTCAACTTTACCTAAGTCTAGTATTATGTTTTTACCTTGTATTGCATATACTGACGCTGTGGTAATTTCTCCAATCTTTGATTCGTATTCTTGATATATATTTTTTTTATAACTTTCACGAAGTTTCTGTGTGAGAACTTTTTTTGCAACCTGTGCTGCTATACGTAAAAATGCGTCACTATCAACCAGAATTCGTATTTCATCACCAATCTTGCAATCTGGTTTAATTTTTATAGCTTCAGACAACAATATTTCATTTTTTTCATTGTTAACTTTCTCAACTACTTTTTTTATTAAATATGTTTTTACCTCTACGTTTGTAATATCTATTTCAGATTCTATCTTACAGTCGGAACCAAAAAATTTAGCTGCTGCGTTTTTCACAGCGTTTTCAATTAACTTAATAAGTTCATCACGGGATACTTTATGTAGTTGTTCAATTTGTTCAAGCGCAGGAATTATTTCACTTTTTATCTCTACCATACCAGTTTTTCTCCCACCAATTATAATATAAGATTCATTTATTTTTTAACAAATCAGTAATATTTGGTTCTAAGTTAACTTTAGCTACTTTCTTAATATCGAAAGTTATTTCCTGTCCACTGTCTAAAGTTATCATAAATTTCTCATCAGCATAACTTTTAAGTATTCCAATAAAAACCTTTTGTTTACCAACACCTTGTAGTTCGTGCGGTTCGTATAGTTTCACTTTTATTCTATGTCCTAAGTATCTTAGAAAATCTTTTTCTTTTTTTAACTCTCTATAAATTCCAGGAGATGATACCTCTAAAATATAAGATTCATTTATTATATCGTAACTATCAAGTAATGATGATAACATAAGACTCACATCTTCGCAATCTTTCAAAGTTACACCACCATCTTTGTCTATATATACGGTTAAAGTCATCCCTTCAGCAGAAGGTTTATATTCTAAATCTACAAGGTCATAATTTTTTGTTTCTAGAACTGGTACTATTAGTTCTGTAAGTTTATTTAATAGTTCTTTCTTATCGTCCATAAAATTTTTTTATATCAAAAATTTTTTAAATATACAATGTTTTCCTGTATTTTCTCTATCAGTGTGTTTATATACACCACTTCTACTTTACCATCTAACCGTCTACGTAATTCTAAGTGTTCACTTGGTAATTTTTTGCTTACTGTAATCCTTAGAGGGAGACCTATAAGATCCGCATCTTTAAACTTCACTCCTGGACGTTCATCTCTGTCATCCAGCAAAGTTTCTACCTTATGTCTTTTTAACATTTCATATACTTTATCGGTTAATTCTTTGATATATTTATCGTTGTAATCTATAGGTAAAAGGTATACAGTAAACGGTGCTATCTCAGGATACCATATAATACCATTTTCATCATTATTTTGTTCAATTGCAGCTGCAACAACACGGGATACACCAATACCATAACAACCCATCACAAAATATTGCTCTTTATTAGTTTCGTCAAGAAAAGTTGCATTCATAGATTTAGAATATTTAACTCCCAGTTTAAAAGTATGCCCTACTTCAATACCTTTTGAAAATTTTAAAGAATTGATATTTTTACATTTCGGGCATAAATCATCAGCTGTAATTTTTCTTATATCAACGACTTCATCAACCATATAATCTCTTAAATAGTTAATATTCTTCAAATGAAAATCAGTTTTGTTAGCGCCAGAAATTGCATCGGGAATCGTCATTATAGATTTATCTGCTATAACTCGCACTTGATAGCTTTTATTAATAGGCTTAAGTCCAACAGGACCTAAAAAACCTACAGGAATACCAAAAATCGTTTCAACAATTTCATGGCTTGCTAGTTCAATTTCATTTATACCTATAACTTCTTTAAGCTTTGTTTCGTTAACTTCATAATCTCCACGAATCAAAACTACATATACTTCTTTGTTATTGCCAATGTATACCAATGTCTTAATAAATTTTTCTGCGGGTTCATTTAAAAAATTACTAACTTCTTCAACAGTTTTCATATTTGGCGTATAAACCTCTTGTAATTCTTTGAATAATTTAGTTTCTTTCTTCGGTGTCTCATTATACACACATTCAGCTTTTTCAATGTTTGCACTGTAGCTACAAGTTGTACAGTAAACAATTGTTTCTTCTCCAACAAAATTTTTATCTTCATCTTTTATTACCATAAATTCGTGTGAAAACTTACCACCGATAGCACCAGTTGTTGCCTCTACAGCTATAAATTTTAATCCACATCGTCTAAAGATTTTGCAATATGCTTCAAAAACTTCTTTATAGTAACGTTCAGCATCTTGTTCATCTTTATGAAACGAATATGCATCCTTCATATAAAATTCTCGTGCACGTATAACACCAAACCGTGGTCTTATTTCATCTCGGAATTTAGTACCGAACTGGTAGAACATCTTTGGAAGTTGCCTATATGATCTTAGTTCGTTTCGTATTAAATCTGTTATAACTTCTTCAGCAGTTGGAGATAAACAAAAATCAGCATCTTTTCTGTCCTTTAGTCTAAACAATTCTTTACCATAAATATACCATCTTCCAGTCTCAATCCAGATATTACTTGGTAGCAAATGTGGTAACCAAACTTCTAATCCACCGATCGCGTTCATTTCTTCACGAATTATATTTTCTACATTTTTCAAAACGCGCAATCCTAAGGGTAACCACTCATATATACCACTTGCAAGTTTCCTTATCATACCTGCACGAAACATAAGTTTTGAAGAAACAGTATCACACTCAGCAGGTGCTTCTCTTAATGTTGGTATATAAAATTCAGTAAGTTTCATATTGTACAATGTTATATATTACTATGAAATCACCAAGTAGTAAAATACTTGTTTAGAAAATTTTCGGATATAAATCAATATTTGTATTCGTTTCACTAAATATTGAAATTGTGAATATGTTGATAAGTGGAGGTTAATTAGATAGGCTTAAATTTTGATAGTGCGATATCTAACGCAAGATTTAAATATCTGTATTCCTTTGTTAATTCTTTCCAGGAAATATATTCAAGCGATATCCCTTCAGACTCCATATGTGGTAAAAGATTACTATAAAATTCTTCACTAGAAACACTACTTCCTTCTGGTGGTGAAACAACAATACATACATTCACTTTGTTTGTTTTACATAACTCGGCAAACATCCTATAATTAATGTTATCCAAATTATATGGTCGGTCAAAAGCAGTTGCAATTTTATATTTAAGATTGTGTTTCTTTATCACCTCAGCAAATTTCTGTTTTACTAAAGACAACTGTTGTACTGCATTCTCTGGATAAAAAAACGCAGCTTCTACTGTGTTAATATTTGTCTCAAAGTCTTGATAAAATTTTTGGTCATCAACAGTAATACTACTCGGCGGTTGTACTTGGGCCTGCCCAGTCTGTTCAACCATTGTTGGAATGGACTGTTGTGAAGTTTTGTAAATTTCTTCAACTGAGAAAACTTTTTGTTTTATAGACTTTTCTTGTACTCCCTTTTCTGTAACTGAAGTTTTTGCTGGGGTTGGAACAGCACTTATATGTGGTTCCTCTACTACAGTTTCTTTCTGTTGTGACCTAACGATTGCTTTTTCTTCATCCGTCAACTCTTCCTCTGGTAATAGTTCACTCATTAATTGTTTAACTAATGTCATATCAATAGGTTGGTTGTTTATAGCAGCGTACGCTGATATCCGTTTTAAAAAACCTTCAAGTTCACGTATGTTAGATTTTAACTTTGACGCAATATAAAGTAAAATATTATCATCCACATTAACATTATCCTCTTCGCCCTTTTTCTTCAAAATTGCAACCCTTGTCTCTAATGATGGTGATTTAATATCAGCAATTAAACCCCATTCAAATCTTGACCTTAGTCTATCTTCCAATGTAGTAAGCAACTTTGGTGGCCTGTCGCTAGTTAACACTATTTGCTTACCTAATTGATGAAGTGTATTAAATATATGAAAAAATTCTTCTTGTGTGGATTCAGATTCTGCCATAAACTGTACGTCGTCAACAAGTAATACATCTACCTTACTATAGTTTTCTCTAAGTTCTCGTATGGTTCCACCACGGATCGAATCTATAACCTGTGTTACAAACTTATCCGAAGGGAGATAAATAACTTTTAGTTCTGGATATTTTTTTACTATATAATGACCTATTGCTTGCATAAGATGTGTTTTCCCTAAACCAACACCACCATAAATGAATAACGGATTGTAAGTCCTACCTGGGTTTTCAGCTACGGCTAACGCAGCAGCATGTGTAAACCTGTTGTTTGTACCAACAACAAAATTTTCAAACGTATACTTAGGATTTAACGGTAAACCTAATACGATTAAAGATTGACCTGATTGTCTTGCCTGTCTGTGCTTCTCTTCACTAACTTGAGGTTCAACCATTTTTGCACTTATCTCTTCCACAAGTCCTTCTAACATTTTCCCAAGTTCGTCAGGTATTTCTTCTTTTATTTTAGGTTCCTTAACGACTTTTGTTTCAGTAGAAGTTTCTTTAGGTAAAGTAGTATCTTCCACAATTCCATGTTTGCATATCATATACATACTTTCAACAAGTATACTTTTCATTTCCTGAGAAAGTTCATATATATATATACCCAAATTGTATTCAGATGAAAGAACATTAAAAGGTGGTGAAACATCAAGCTTAAGCTCGTCTTTTAGAAAAGAACGTAATTCTTCTATATCTTCAGGAGTACACTTTAATCTTAACCTGTAGCGGTTTGGATATTTTTCAGCAGGGAAAAATTTAAATTCCCAAGATGTAATCATAACAATAGCTATTTTGTATTCAAAAGTAGATCTATAGCTAAATCCAAATATGTGGATTTAAGTTTGATTTCTTTATATGGTATAATTTTAACCGTGTTTGCGATTAACTTTAGTTTATCTTCTGCCTGCTCTACATCGGTAGTAATCTCATTTACAATCAAAAATGCGACTTTTACATGGCCTACTTGAGCCAAAAATTCTTCACATTTTTCTAATACTTCTTCCCGTAAAGATGCGTATTTTATAGCAAGTACAACCTTCAAACAAATCTTATCCTTACTCACACGTGTCAGTACTGAATTTATGTTATTAATAAAAAGATCTTTACTTGTTTCATCTGCTGATGGATACAACACTATAGATGTTAAGAAACCGACAGATTCTTCAGTACCTTTCGTAATAGTCTCAGGTTCTGCTTGAACCTCTATCTTTTTTTCTGTAAAATGTTCTTGTTTATCAGAAACATATTCTTGAAATTCTGCGACAGTTTCCCCTGCTACTTGTTGTAATTCAGGTTTATCTTCACAGTGTTCTGCTGAAATTTTTCTTTCAACTTCTAAACTTTTTTCTGATATTTTTTCATTCTCCGAAGTTTTTTCACTTACAATTTTCTCATCTTTAGCTTCCGAAAGTAAAGTACGCTCAGTATCATTTTCGTCTGTTTTTACTAAAAACTCATCTTTTGAAATTTTAGTTTTCTTCTCGATTACTTCATCTAATACTTTATTAAGTTCGTCTAAAATTTTTTCTATTTTTTTATCTATATTATGTGAGTTCACAAAAAGTTTCTCCTTAATATATTACTCTTTTGTTTGAGAAATACCACGAAGTTTAAGTTGTAAGTCTTCTGGGTTGGTAGCTTTATCCATTGCTTCCTCATATGTTATAAGGCCACTGTTGTAAAGTTTTAGAAGAGATTGGTCAAAAGTATACATCAAATAATATTCACCGTTCTCCATAGCTTTGTATAACTCTTGCGTTTTGTTTTCCAAGATGAGTTTTCTTATAAACGAAGTGCCCATAAGAACTTCAGTAGCAGGTATCCTACCTTGACCATCAGCACAAAGACATAATCGTTGTGCTACTACTCCTTTTAAAACATTTGATAATTGTATCCTTGCCTGTTTCTGTTGGTGAGGAGGGTAAGCGTCTATTATTCTGTCAACTGTTTGCACTGCATCTATGGTATGTATGGTAGATAATACAAGATGGCCAGTCTCAGCTGCAGTTATACCTGCGGAGATTGCTTCAAATTCACGCATCTCACCAATAACTACAACATCTGGATCTTGTCTTAATACATATTTTAAAGCGTTTTTAAACGATTTAGTGTCACAACCAATCTCGCGTTGTGAAATAGTAGATTTCTTATCCGTATGGTAAAACTCTATAGGATCTTCAATAGTAATTATATTGTAGTCAAAGTTTTCATTTATATAGTTAATCATACTATTTAAAGTTGTTGTTTTACCTGCACCGGTAATACCGGCAATTAAAATCAAGCCCCGTGTCTCATTACAAAGTTTAACCATTACATTCTCAGGTAGATTCAGTTCTTTAAACGATTTAATTTCCAGCGGTACCACACGCAATGAAAGTGAAATAGTCCCTTTTTGCTTATAAACATTAACTCTAAACCTCGCTAGCCCAGAAACAGAATATGCAAAATCAAGTTCATATTCTTGTTCAAAAATTTTTTGTTGTTCTTGCGTCATTAATTGATAAGCAATATTTTGTATTGTCTCTTTTGATATTTTTTCGTAGTTTGTTTTTACCAGTTTGCCATTGACACGTATTAGTGGTGAAGTGTTTGCTTTAAAATGAATATCAGAAATTCCACTTTTTACCATCAGTTGTAATAATTGGTCTATATTCATACTTTCTTCAAACTTGAACTTTAGAAGTAATTATTTTATCTTCTGATAATTCTTATTCCGTGCGAAGACAAAAAATCTTCAGCTAGAGGACTAAGTATTGAATCTTTTTCCACTACTATCTCTTTAAGTGATGGATTTTGTCTAAGCAATTGTTTTATATCATATTCTGTAATCAACTTTTTTCCTTTTGGTAAAGTGGTGTAACTTTCTATGTATTTTTTTTGAGTATAAAATCCAGTTTTGTAAGAATCTTTCTGCATATCAACACTACCACTACTTTCAGTTTTTTTGACAGAATATCCTAGTTTTCTAAGTTCATCAATTATTATTTTAACAATTTGCTCTTCGTTCATATATTATTTATTATATTCTCGTTCAATTTTTGCAAGCAGTTTCTCCAAATATTCGTGTGGTCTCGGTATAACATGTACAGCAACCAGTTCACCAACCTTCTGTGCTGCAGCAGCCCCTGCTTCAACTGCTGCACGAACAGCGCCAACCTCACCACGAACAAATGTCGTAACTAAACCCGTTCCTATCTTTTCATAACCTATGTGTCTTACTTTAGCTGCTTTCACCATAGCATCTGTTGCTTCTACCATACCTACCATACCTCGGGTTTCTATCATACCTAATGCTTCTTTTGTTTCTTCTGCCATGGTCATTCCCCTCCTTTCAAAACTTAATTGTGATCAATTTCTTCTTATTTAATACTGTGTTTTTGCTTGTTCACCACGAACTATCGCTACTGATGCTGAAGCACCAATACGTGTAGCACCAGCTTGTATCATTTTTACCGCATCTTCAAACGACCTAATCCCGCCAGAAGCTTTAACACCAATTCTTGGTCCAACAACAGATCTCATTAAAGCTACATCTTCTGCTGTAGCACCAGAGGGACCAAATCCCGTAGATGTCTTAACAAAATCAGCACCTGCTTCTTTTGCTAATTCACATGCTTTTATTTTTTCTTCTTTTGTAAGATAAGCTGTTTCAATAATAACTTTAAGAATTTTCCCACGAGTTGCTTCACGGACTGCTTTTATATCATCCAGTACAAGTTGGTAATTACCAGATTTTAACGCTCCTATATTTATAACCATATCAACCTCATCTGCGCCGTTTGCAATCGCTTCTTTTGCCTCGATTGCTTTAACAGTAGGAGTCGTTGCACCAAGCGGAAATCCTATAACAGTACAAACTTTGACATTGCTATCTTTTAATAGTTGTTTACACAAGCTTACATATGCAGGATTAACACATACTGAAGCAAAACCGTATTTCTTTGCTTCATCACACAACTTGACTATTTCTTCTTGTGTAGCATTTGCTTTTAACAAAGTATGGTCAATAAGTCTTGCTATTTCCTTTTTTATTTCTTTAACGTCATATGCTCCGATTCTATTAGCTCCTGCCTGTACTACTGCTTCTGTTGACATCTTCTTACGTTCAACACATTTACCACAACTTGAACATTCAGCACCAGATTGAAATGCAGGACAAATGTCTTCTAATATACCTTCAAACTTTGATATTTTACCAGCGAACACCTTACCAGCAGAACTTTGTGTAACAATAACCTCAGAAGTATCAATTATTTTTCCTGCGGACGTAGTCGTAACTTTTATTTTGCTGCCGTCATCTAACACTTTCCCTGCAGAAGAATAGGTAATTTTGTATCCAACCATATCGCACACTCTTAAAACATCTTCTGCTAACCGTTTACCTGTTGAAACTGTTATACCTAATGATTTTAATTCTGATATCATATTCTCTACTTTTCTAAACAAAGCAGAGTTTGGTAATGGTTCTGGATAGCAAGAACAAAATATACTGTCACGAGAGACAATTACTGGTATACCTTTCTCCAACGCACCTATCACTATATTGATATGTACACTATCAGGCATCAACGATACAATCTTTGATAAACCGTTTAGTGTTAATACTGGTATAACCAAAACGTCCGCCCAAAGAGACATCTTGTGTGGGTCAACATTTTCACCATTACCCGTAATTATTTCAATACCTTGTAATTCTCTCTTAATACGGTCAATACCGATAATTTTTGTCCCTGCTTTTGTAACATAGCATTTTATGATAAAGTTTACAGACAATTTTTGTACTGCTGAAAAAGCATCTTCAAGATTCCTATCGCCACCCATAAAAATACAAAGCAGGTTTTTCATAACTTCATATTCACTCCTTTTTAAAAAATTAATCCTAATGCCATTTCTTTTGTTTTGTTTTTGAAAAAACTATATCAACTACACCACAGATTATTGTCCTCACAGGCGCATATTTATCTTCTAGTAATTGTCTTGCAGAATTACCTTCGTCCATTATAAGTACTATATTGCCAATACCAGCATTAGTTTTTGCATTCGATGGTTCAACAGCAAGTATTAGTTCGTTATCTAAAAACTCACCAGTCAAACCGTCAATTCTGCGCACTAATAACAATTTTGTTTTTTCTAAACTTTTATGTTTTCTTGTTGCCCAAACATTACCTACAACTTTTGCTATAAACATTACTTTCTACTCCTCTAGATAAACACCATCAATTATACCTACAATCGCTGCGTCAACCGGTGGTGTATCATCCAAACGCTTGCCACCACAAGCAACAGCTGCCTCTCTTGCTTGAACATAAAACACGAACTCGCCTGCTCCTGCACCTACAACATCAACAGCTACTATAGGATCTGTACCTTTTGGATTTTTATTCCAATCGGTAGGAAGAACTAATAGTAATTTTTTATCTTTTAAACTTTCATATATCCGTGTAGACCACACTCTACCAACTACAATTCCTGGTAACATATTACTTCCTTATTATAAGCAAAGCTATTTACCCTTTTTTCCTGTAAGCGAAGTAATTAAATAATTAGCCACGACATCTGCTGCGGTTTCAACAGTTAAAGCTTCATATACAAACGAACTTGTCCATACAACATTGCCTGTTTTCTTCTCTACCAACCTTGCAGAAACTCCTACTGTAGAGTTTGTAGCTACAACTTGACTGTCGGGTATACCAAAAGCAGAACCTATATTGTACACATAACTACCACTTATTTCTGTAAGTGGACCACCTATCATAACCTGTTGTTTTTCCGTTCCAGTATATACAAGATATTTTTTTTCTGGCAAGAATCTTGTTACCGAACCTGTTAACACATATTCTACATCAGCAGAATTTTCTTCCTTTACTATATAGCCTCTTTTTAATAAGTGTTCTATCATTAAGTTTTTTACTAATTCACCACTTGAAATATAATTACCATAAGGTTTAAATTCTCCCACAGAAATTATAGTTATTTTCTGCGGATCAAACCCTTTGTAGAAAGTACCTCTGGGTGTTACACAACTAAAAAATGATACCACGACAAGGATTACCAGTGATTTTGTAATATTCATAATTATTTACCTTCTGAAATTCGTTTCAGCACATCAATATGTCTTTTTGCTAAACGCCTTAAACTAGAATCTTTTGCGTTCTTGTAAACACTATTCCAATACAACAACGCTGACTGATAATCTTTCAATTCCTCTGAGATAAACCCAAGGATGAAATTTGCAAGAACGTTGTTTTCGTTTTGTAACCAATATTGTAAAGCAAAAATTTTCGCAGTTTGAAAATCTCTTTTACCAAGGTATGCAATGGATAATAGAATATCATTTTGTTCACCGTTTGATTCTAAAAGTTTTATAGCTTCATCATATTTACCTTCGTTTATAAGTTTTACTGCTTGTTCAATTTCTGAACAAAAAACCATAATATTCACAATTACTAACAAAATGAATAATAAAAATTTTTTAATCATTTAAAATTTGCCTCCTCTATCGCTATAATTTTTTTTATCCTTCTTTTATGCCTTTCTTCTACTGAATTTTTGCTTTCAATCCATATCTTTGTCCATCTATAAAGAAGATCTGCAGTAATTTCTTCGTTATTGTTAAGCCTTATTCTTGAAGGGAAACAAATTACATTTACAAAATTATGTTCTGAAAGTAGTTTTGCTACATCGTCTGAATAACACACACCAGCTCTTATACCTTTAAATTTGTTTGCTACAATTGCCATCCCTTCACCTGTCGCACAAATTAAGATACCACAGTCAGCTTCTTTGTTTAGAACAGCATTTACAACTTTTACTGCATAGTCAGGATAATCACAAGATTCTTCCGAAAAAGTACCAAAATCTATAACTTTAAACTCTTTACTTAATTTTTTTACTAAATCTACTTTCAGCCTAAACCCTGCGTGGTCTGACCCAACTGCTAATTTCATTTGAAATATTTATTTTCAATATCTTGTAATTTTTTTAATCTGTTTATGTACCTCTGTTCTGTTAAAACATTTGTTGATAAAAAAGTTTTTAGAATTTCCATATTTTCAGCTTCGCCTACAGTTTTTGCACCAAGACAAAGTATGTTTGCATCGTCATGTTCTCTTGCAAGTTTTGCAGAAGTTATATTATAACAACTTACTGCACGAATACCTTTAACTTTATTTGCAGCTAAACATACTGCTCCACCAAAACTGTCAATTAGTATTCCAACATCTGCAAACCTATCTTTTACAGCTTCAGCTACAAGCAATGCTATGTCCGGCCAATCAACAGGTTCTTCAGAATAACAACCGAAATCTAAAATTTGATACATATTTTGTTGTAGATATTTTTTTATTACTTCTTTTAACCTGAACCCGCCATGATCACAACCTACTGCTATTTTCATAATTGTTATCGTCTATGACTTACCGTGTTAGCAATAACACAATAAGTTGTTTTTACAATAGAGTTCGTAACATATCGGGATGTATCTGTGGTATTACGGTTTGTTGTACTAAAGCACCAAGATGTTTAATACTATCAACACCTGCAGCAATGGCTGACCTTACCGCACCAACATCGTTAGAACAAACTGTTACATATGATTTTCCCCCTAATCCTTTCGCTAATCTTATCTCAATAAGATCAACATCGGCTTTTTTCGCTGCAGCGTCCGATGCTATTATACAACTTGCAACAGTAAAAGTTTCTATTGAACCAACGGCTATTATATTGTCCCTTACCCTACTTGTACCAAGTATTGCTGGTATAACTTTTGGACTTACATTTGGTAACAGCAGATTATCTATTAAGTGCTCTCCTGCAACTTCAATACCTTTATTCAACGACGATTGCACATCTGCAAGTAAACCTGTAATTAATATCACATATTTTCCAGGACATATTGCGTATGCGTCAACAAGTTCTATAGTTGCAACTTTACACATTGCATCCGCAGTTTCAATACCGCGTGCGATTGAGTTAAGCTCTACCAATCCTATTGCTGGCTGTATCATTATATATTGAACCGCCTCTCTAACTACTGCTGTAGTGAAATATAATTTTCTGTAACTTCTACAACTTTTGCTCTAAACGGAGCATGGATACCAACTCCTAATTTATCCGCTTCAACTGATGCTAACTCTTGATACTTCTCTACAGTATCACCTACTTTGACTTTAGGTATCGCTTTTGTTCCAATATGCTGTAACAATGGTATTTTGACAAAATTAACCTCTTTTGTATCAAGTTCAATTGGTGCGGGATTGACATACTCATTTAGTTGGAACCGTGCAATGATACGTTCAGGAGGTAATTTCCTATATTCTTTAGTAACACGAACACGCTCAGGTTTTCTTCTATGTGGATTTTTTATCCCTCTTTGAGCAAGTTTTTGTTTCACTGTTTGGTTTACTCTTCTTGGGAGAAGGTTCATCGGACATACCCAATCACATAACCCGCATTCGCAACACAAATACGCTTGTGTAAGTAATCCATCATCCACATTATAAGACACGCTACGCTGAATTCTATGACATTCAAAATTGTGTCCCAACAAATACCTGGGACATATTTCAGTACAATCTCTGCATTGTTCACAAGCGGATTTTATTTGATACAAAAAATAATGTTCTGATAAAGTTTTCATTCTTATCACCGGATGGTCAACGGGTAGTATTAATAACGAAGATGTACGTTTTGTCACAACATCATCTATAGAAACAATTTTACCCATCATTGGACCACCATCTATAACAACAAAATTTTTAATCTTCGTACCTCCACAAAGAGTTAAAACATCTTTAATTATCGTACCTACAGGGACTACTATGGTTTTAGGTTTCACAACTTCACCAATTACACTAATGGGTCTGCTAATTACGGGATATCCTTCGTATAAAGTATTGTAGATATTCAACAAGCTTACTACATTGCTAACCACAACACCAACTTCTAAAGGTAACCCTCCTTCAGGAATAATTCTTCCAGTAATTTCATATACCAAACTAAATTCATCTCCTGCAGGATAAAAATTGTCCAAGTAAAAAATTTCTACTTTGTGGTCAAATTTTTGAATAATTCTTTCAAGAACTTCTACTGTCTCTTTATATTTATGCTTAATACCAACCACAACTTTTTTTGCACCTAAAAAGTTCGCCACATCTACTGCTGCAGTAAGAATTTGTTCCGGATAACATTTTAGTATTTGCTTATCCACTTGAATAAGTGGTTCGCATTCTGCTGCGTTGATTATATACGTATCAACTTTTCCAGCTGCAGAACTTATCTTAAAATAAGTAGGGAAACCAGCACCACCAGCACCTACAATACCTGCTTGCCTTATTTTTTCTATAAGATTCATAGTAAAACCAGTTCTTTCTTTGGTTACTTTCTTTCTTGCCTTTAAGAAAGAAAGTAACTCGGGGTGGTGGGAATTGAACCCACGACTACTCGCACCCCAAACGAGTGCCCTAGCCACTGGGCCACACCCCGACAGTACTACTAAAAAAGTATATTAACTAACATCTATTATACAATTCTAAAGTAATCTACTAATACACATCTTAACGGACGACAGAAATTCCGTGCACGTGTTAATCCATCCCCTGTAGGTGTCGCTATAGTTAAAGTAGCATAACCTTCGCCAAAACCTAACCCCATAAACGAAGGGCCATTCTTTACAAAGATTGAACCTTGACAAGCTTTCGCCATACGGGATAAATGTTCCACGTTTAATGAATGCATAATAAACGTGTGATGATTATTCCCTTCAACTTCTACTGCAAACTCTATTGCTTGGTCAATATCTTTAACAACGGTAACTGGCAAAACTGGCATTAGTTGTTCTGTCCACACAAACGGGTGATCATTCGGTACAACACCCCACAAAAGTGTGATACTGTCTGGCAAGTTTAAACCTATAGCCTTTGCAATGACATTTGCGTTCCTACCGACAAAATCGCGGTTCACCACACCCTCAGGATGGCCACGACGTGCAGGTTCTTTTATTGCAAGTTTTGCAAGTTCGTCCATCTGGTGCGTAGTAAGCTCGTATGCGTTCGGATGTTGTCGCATGTAATAAAGAAATTTTTCTTTAACTGACTCTACCAGTATAACTTCCTTCTCAGCTGTACACAATATACCATTATCAAAACTTGCGCCTTCAACTATATCATTCACACATTTAGGAAATATCGCAGTATCATCAACTACAACTGGTGGATTACCAGGTCCAGCAGCTATCGTTTTTTTACCGCATTGCATCGCAACTTTGACAATAGCAGGACCGCCAGTAACAACTATCATTTTTACTTCTGAATGTTTTAACACTGCCTGTGTTGATTCCACTGTTGGTGGATCAACCGTAAGAACTAAATCTTCAGGACCGTCAACTTCTACTATTGCTTGATTTATAATTCTCATTGTTTCGTATGAACAATTCTTAGCAGCTGGATGTGGGCAGAAAATCACTGAGTTTCCACCAGAGAGTATAGAAATTGAATTGTTAATTATAGTAGATGTAGGATTAGTTGAAGGTGTAACTGCACCTATCACACCAAACGGTGCATATTCTACAAGTGTCATTCCGTGGTCGCCAGTAAAAGCAGTAACAGGTTGTAAATCTTCCACACCCGGGGTTTTGGTGGCAGCAAGGATGTTTTTTTTAACCTTATGCTGCCAACGGCCCATCTTTGTTTCTTCAGCAGCAAGTTTGGCAAGGTATTCAGCATTTTGTATTGCATGTTTTCTTATGTTATCAACTATTTTAACTCGTTGTTCAAGTTTTAACGTGTTAAACTTTTTTTGTGCAATTTTTGACCGTTCTATAGCTTCCTCTACACTTTTACATCTGTAATCTTTAGTTGGTGGAACTACTGAATCTATCTTTTTACCTGTACCTTGCTCTTCAATACGTTTAAGGACAAGTTCTACAAGTTTCTGTAGTTCTTCTTCTGTTATATACATAAGCCTGCGCTCCTCTTTAAAACTTTAACTTTACAAATATTGAAATAGCGCAACTTCAAAGAACTATTTCCTCGTCACACTCTGTGTTAGTATATGTCACAAAACTACTTCTTTTTTAGATAATCTTCTGTTTTTCTAAAAACTATTTTACCATCTTTTTCAACATAATCTACAATTGCAAAAATTGTACAATCAACTGGATTTCCCTCAGTACGTTTAGTTTGTCGTGCAGAAGAACCTTGAACTATAAGTACCAGCTCGCCCTCGCCAGCACCTACAACATCTATCGCCACAAGTGGATTACCTTTAGGATTACCTTCAAGGTCAACAGGCTGTACCAATAAAAGTTTGCTACCGTCTAACTTTTCATCTTTTCTTGTGCAGACAACATTGCCAATAACACGTGCGAATAACATGACCTTTCCACCTCGTATACTGAAAAATATCTCGGAAAAACCTAATGATTTCTATTTCTTATCAATTTCTTTCCTTCTTGCCAATGTCTCAGGAAGAGAAATTGGCATTTTCCCTTCAAGGTCAGGATGTGGTTGCGGTATAACATGTACTGCAACAAGTTCACCAACTTTTTGTGCAGCAGCAGCGCCTGCTTCACAACTTGCCCTACAAGCCGCTACTTCGCCACGGAAAAGTACTGTTACAAGACCACTGCCTATTTTTTCCCAGCCAACAAGTTTCACGTTTGCTGCTTTTACAGCAGCATCCGCTGCTTCTATCAGTGCTACCAGCCCTCTTGTTTCTATCATACCCAACGCTTCCATTTTGTTTTATCCTCCTTTCCTAATGAAAGTTGAGTTGTTTTTATTACAACTTATTTTAATAGAAATCAATATTTCGTAAAAAACCTTTCAATTAGTAGCAAAAATTTGTATTATTTAGGATGTTTATGAGCAACATATGTATCAACATTAAAGGTTTATACAAAAAGTTTGTTAACAAAGAAATATTTATAGATGCTAATGTAGCGATATCACAAAATTCAATTACTGCTTTGTCAGGACCAAACGCTTCAGGTAAAACTACATTGTTAAAACTTATATCTGGTTTACTCTTACCTGAAAAAGGCGAAATTACAGTTTGTGGTTATTCTATATATAATCCAAAAAAAGTAAAGCAATATTGTAGTGTTGCGTTTAATACCGATCTTGGTTTTTATCCTCAGCTTACATTAAATGAGAACTTAAACTTTCTAAGTAGAATTTATGCTAACAATTCAGACATTGTAAAGTTTGCTATTGATAAACTACAATTAAATCCATATTTAAACGACAGATTTGCTTTGGTATCTTCCGGCATAAAAACACGGTTGTGGTTAGTTTCTACTTTAATAAAACAACCAAAAGTTTTACTTATTGACGAATTGTCAAAATCTGTTGATTATGATGCAAAGGAGTGTATATATGAACTCATTAATATACTGAAGAAAGAATTTAAAATGACTATCCTTTTTGTATCGCATGATATTGAAGAAATTAAAAAATTATCTGACAGTTGGATAAAAATAGAAAATTATAAACTTGTAATAATTAAATGAATCTAATAAACCTTTTATCCGCTTTTGTATATAAAGAAGTTAAAACTTTTTATCATTTTAAATTTCATAACGTAGCAAATTTATTATTTACTTTTATACAACTTTTAGTATTTTTTTATTTATCTCAACTAATCTCAGCTGATTATTTTACATTTCTTTTCTGTGGTTTACTATTCTCACGGATATTTCACCAGACTGTCTTAAGCTATGTTGAAACACTTAAACAGGAACAATATCATCAAACAATCTACCATTTGTTTCTAATACCTGAGCACGAACTAACTATTTTTACAATTGCTGTGGTTAGTAAATTCTTAGTTTTTTATGTTGAAATTATATTTTTTATTCTTATAGCAATAATTTTAGGTCTGAAAGTTAGCATGCTTCAAACATCAGTTATGATTTTGTGGACCTTCTTGGTATTAATGTGTACTTTATGGTTTGCAATTTTAATGACGGCACTGTCTATTATTATAAAAAAATCAGAAGTTTTAGCATCATTCTTATGCAGCCTTATTGATATCTTAAGCGGTGTGTATTTCCCAGTGGATTTGTTACCACAAGTATTACAAAAAATTTCTTATTTTCTACCAACAACTTATTTGATATCTTTTCTACGAAATATTGTTAAGTATAACAAATTTGATTTTATTAAACTTATATATCCAACAATAACAGCAATATTATTCCTTGTTATTTCAGTTATGTGCTTTAACTATTTACTAAGGAAAGTTTTGAAAACAGGTAAGTTATTAAGTTATTAGTTAACTTTATAGTATTATAAACTAACCTTACCCATCGGTAAAACAAAACCAGCGGAAATAAAACACTAAGATTTCTCATATTACTATATCGTCTAAACAAAAATGAATCCGTGGGGAAAAATTTTTCAATAATATATTTCACCTTAGCACCCCATGGTAGTACAAGAAGTTTAATTATATGACCTTTATAGAACACTTTTGTGTTCATCAACCGTCTAACAAAGGTTGGTATACGAAAATCTATCTCGGCTCCATATTGTATTAAAATTCTAACATCATTGTTCCATTTTTTAAATTCAAAGTTGTGTTCAAAATACATATGGTAGATGATATGTCGTAATATCTCCTGCATAGGTAAAACATAGAAATTATTGATTCTTATCGCTTGATTCATAATCTTTTTATTTTGCCTATCTGTAAGATACCAAAGTTTTGTTGAAATATCTATTTTTAAGCCTAAGTTTTCGTTATACATTGCGTTGGGATCATAAGGAACTTCGCTATAACCTAACTTTTTAAGTATCTTTATAAACTTTATATAATTTTCCTTTTCAATCAATATGTCAACATCTTCCATCTCGCGTTCAAAACTATATTCTGGGAATAACTCAATCAATGCAGCTCCTTTTAACAAAATTAATTTTATATTATTTCTTACACACTCATTAGATATTCTTTCTATCTCGTTATGTATTAAAACATTTCTTGCTAAAACAGGATTCATTATTTTGCTACCGTCTAAACAACCATTCTCTTAACAACTTATAATATTTACCCATTTTATCAATCTCTACTATCACAGAAATTTTATGTGACAATCCTAACATACCAAAAGATGTAATACTGTAGTCAACTTTTATTCCAAAATAATTCACTCCTACACCTAACGAACCACCAGATATGATATCATCAACTTGCCAACCTTCAGGTTTATACTTATATCCCAAACGTAAAAATAAAAATTCTAAAATCTTCAATTCGCTACCAAATGTTACAAAAAGATCATCGTACACTGGTTTTATTATGTCAACAACTAAACGAATTCTTTCAATTGAATACCCGCATCCTAACCCTATTTGTGCATAAGCAGGATAATATCTTTCTACATATTTTATTGGTAAACCAAAGTTGTTTAATACAAAACCTAATCTTAGACTCTTGCTAAGTTCGTACATCAATCCTGTATCAAATAAGAATGTCTTTCCTTCAACATCATATATTTTTTCTGACACATATTTTAATGTTAAACCTGACGAAAGTTTAGAACTTACCATTTTAGCAATCCCAACCCCAGCCTGTATGTCTAATATGTCATAATCAAACTCAGGTTCAGTAACTTGATAAATATTTATATACGCAGGATCTAAATCCTTATCACCTTTTCTTCCCTCAATACCGGTAGAAGAAAGCATCGTCACACCTACTGACAACACATATTTTCGTCTCGGTAATATAAAACCTAACATATCATATTTTATCTGTTGAAAATGTTCATTATGTGAAAATCCAATCTGATAGTTTGAGTTAACAAGTCCCGAAGGATTACAAAATATACCTGCTATGTCGTCTGAAATAGCAATATATGCAGCTAACGCACTGTACCTTGCAGTAGTTGGTAGTTTTAGAAAACTTAAACTGTACTCCCGTGAAAAACTTAATGATACAACTAACAAAATTAAAATAAAAGTTTTTTTCATAATTAATGAATTATTGCAAAACGTTTAACAACATTTTGTTTACCTTTTGAATTTTCCCCTTCTAACCTAAAAATATACATACCTGTAGCTAAATTTCTTATATCCCATTGTACTGTTTGTGATTTTCCTAAATCAAGTTCACTATAACTAAATCGTTGTGATTCCCATAACAAATCTCCTGCTAAATCATAAACATAAATTTTTACATTTGCAGGTTGGTATAACATAAACCTGAAATAAACTTTATTCCCTTTTGCTGGTGAAGGGAATGCATATACTTTATCTTCGTCAAAAATATCCTCACTTTCTGAATTAAACTCGCCAATTGAAAACAAACTAAAATGATAAACTTCCGCTTGTACATAGTTTTTATCAATATTAACACTTGAAGTATTAAGCAATCTCCAAACTTTTGTTATCTCGTCATAATAGAACATTCTTAACCTTCGTTCATTTAGTTCTTTAATGTCAGTATTATCATAGAATATTCTTAACTTAACAGCTGAATTAAACTCTCTATCACCACTTAATACTATTAAACGATAATTAAGATTAGTCATTCTGACATTTTTTGGTAAATTACTAACCATAGTTTCCGAAGAGATGTATAGTACAATATCTTGTTTCAAACTTTCCTTTGTAAACTCTATTTCAAGCAATTTTTTACCATTTTTCTCATACAATAAAGTATATTCACTACCTTTCTTAATTTCAAATGTATCCGTAGGAGGTTTAGATATTGAAGGTACACCAGCAACAATTACTTTGACAGGGCCGCAGAGGATAGATTTACTACGTCTATCTTCAGCATCAATCTGGTAGTAATAAGTTGCAATGCTGACAGGTTCGTCAATATAACTCTGTGTACCTTTAGATAAAACTTTTATTAAATAATAATTTTCTCCGTTAATTGAACGATATAAATTATATTTTTGTACATCATTGTTACCACTACCATCATCAATGGATTTTGTCCAGCTTAATATAACTTTCTGGTTATCAACTACTATTGCGGTGAGATTTGTTGGTGGCAATGGCGAATTGTCAACATAGATTTTATTTTGTATAATATAGTTATACTTTGGTGTGACAAATTTTAAGTTATACCAACCGTCAACTAAAGGTCTAAAGTCTAACTCTTTATTAACATTTTCTCCTGTTAATACACCAGATGATATTGTTATCCCTTCATCATCATTCAAATGATTACACTTTATAATATATTCTTCATTATCAAATCCCTGAGATATTACACTACAAGTAGAAGTGTTTATTACAACATCGTCAATATCAGGTTTAACAATACTTATGTAAATGTCAGCTTTAAGTGCATAAAATCTTCCATCTACAGTACCAAAATAGATAATACCGTTTGATACTGCTGGAGAACATATTATTGGAGAACCTAAATTTGCTACGAATATTATACCACCTGAAGTAGAATCTACAGCGTAAAATTCACCACTGTTAGTGCCAAAATAAACAATGTTGTTAACCTTTATCGGTGAGGAAGTAAAACCGTAAGAATTTTCAGGTTTGTCTTTAACTTTAAAATCTAATCTCCATTTAACTGTAAGATTTTCACGGTCAAGACATAACAATGTTTGACTTGAATGTACAACATTACCTGCCTCGTTCCATACTGAAGTAGGATAAATGTTTACATAAATATTATCATCAGAAACAAGTAACTGAGTATTATCTGTTGCAAAATTACTAAGTTGTGACGAAGAAGAAACTAAACTACCATATTTATCTAAAACATAAACTTTTCTTTCTATATCTCCAGCATAAAAATAAAGTTTGTCTTCATAGGGTACCACTGTTGCTCTGTTTAAACAACTTTTAACTTTAAAACTCCATAAAAATTTCTGTTGAGTTAAATCATAAGATTTCACATATCCATCGTTCGTTGTAAAATAAATATTCTGTCCATCATAAGAAACTGAAGAATAACTAAAATTACCAAGGTCAATTTTGTTAACAAACTCGCCATTGAACGGATTAAGAACATAAATCCATCCTTGAGGTAAACCATTCTTTTTTGGCCCAGATACAAAAATCAGTTTACTATCTTCAACTACTAATACTGAACCACACGATTTACTACCACTGTCATACGTCCATACTGGAACAAATTCTTCATTTTCTGAATATAATCGTTTGAAACAGTATAATTTACCATCAGTTGACAAAGTATAAACAAAATCTTTCCACACCAAAGGTGGTGAATCAACAAAACCTGAAGTTGAATACTGCCAGATAATTTCTCCAGTAAGACCATCTATTGCCCATAATGATGTATCTCTAGCACCAAAATATACAATGTTATCTTTTACCACTGGCGAAGATAAAATTTGTCCCTGTAGTTGTGTATCCCATAAGAAACTTGGGTTTGACGATGTTATTACAACCTCATAAACAACACCTTGCCGTGAAACATCAGCTCTATAAATCATAAATGATGCACAAAAGATGTTAGTTGCTAACACTAAAGGTGTAATTATCAACTTTTTCATAAGAGTGTTTCACTCACTTTATATGTTATATATAATTTTTATTCAAATTATTATTTCTCTTCATAAACATCAATCACGCCGGATGACTTCCCACAGATTATTTTTTTATTAACAGCATTAAAGGCCGTTACTGGCGCGCCAACATAAATAGGATATCCACTGTTTAAAGTTCTATCATCTTTATGTATAGCAAATACAAATCCGTCATCAGTACCAAAGTATAAATATCCATTATTATACGGAGGTACAACAGCTTTCTTCACAGGTGCTTGTGTTTTAAACTGCCAAACAATACCACCACTACTTGCGTCTATTTTGTATACACCGTCATCACAACTTGCATAGATGTACTTCTTACTCCATTCTTCTTCCCATATAATAATCTCGTTAACTCTACTATTAAGCACTACATCATTCCATCCTAAAGGTACAGTGTTGAGGTTAAGCCCGTACCTGCAATAGATCTTGCCGTCAGAAGTTCCAAAATATACATTTAAGGTATTAAGTGATTTATTATAATATCCTGCGTCATATTCTATTTTACTCGTAACACTGCTTGAAACACTTATTGAAGCAAGTATACTACCATCCTGCAAATTTAATCTATAAACATACCCCTGCGATGTCCCCCACCATATAGAATTAACACCGGAACCTTCATATTCTGTAAATCCTTCATCTATACTTGGTTCCTTTACTATACTACCATAAAGTTGTGGTACTGGCGACCACAAATCTTGACTACCTGTGCTAATCTTAAACACATAACCATCTTTAGTGCCAGCATAAATTTTTGCTGGCGGCGTAAAATAATAACCTGCAACTTCTGAACTTATTTCATCTGATAGACTTCTTGTCCACACATTTTGTGAAACATTATTTATGTAGTTTTTATATATGGAACCTCCTCCTGTACCAAAATAAAGATAACCATTTTCACCAGTCCAATCATTGCTGAAAATTGAAGATATAATAGAACCATTAGCTACAAACGAACTTTGTAATACTCCATTACTACTAAATTTAATCAAAGTACCGTCTCCACAACAGACAAAAATATCACCATTAAAATGATCAACTTTGTTTATGACTGTTGGTTTTTCTAACACATATGGCCATTGAGTTCCTAAAGGTGGTTTCAACGGACGGATAACCACCGGTGTTGAAGTGGTTACATTATAGATAATTTCTGAGGGTTGTTCTATGTCAGAATTTACTTCAATCCATACCGTATCTGTCGTTCCTACGGCTATTGCTGTCTTAAATGTTGAAGGTATAGCATCCTTTGCAGAAGTAGACATCTTAACTGTTAGAAAGTAAGTTTTTGTAGTTTGTGGGACAACTTCATCAATTGCTAAATCTAACAATTGTCCACCATTATTATCAAGATAAAACACAGACTTTTCAATAGTAGTTATAACATTTGTATCGAAATCTACATAGAATACATCATCGCCATTATCTACAAACAATGTTATCTCGTTAAACAATAACTTTGCTTGATCTGTGGATAACGGTTGTGAATCAGAGGTTAAAAATTTTAAATATAAATTCTTCAAAGCGATAGGATTAGACCACAATGGAGAATTATTCTTAAGTTTAAATCTTAATAAAGGATAATATTTGTCTTCATTAGCATAAGCAAAATTTATCGGTGTAACTTCTAAATTATGAACTGTAGCATCATATGTTACAGTAGAAATTACAATCTGTGGCGAAATTGCAAAATCACTCTCTGTATTTAAAACCACTTTATATATAGTTGCTGTTGATAAACTGTAGCCATCCACATCTTTTAGGTCAGCACCAATATGTTTTATCATCTGCATAACCATTGCAGAGGATATGTTTATACCAAATTCTTGTAACCTAAACTGATGCGGTGAACGAGTATCGTTCGCTCCGCCTGTACGGATAAACCACAATGTATTGTTAAACCCAGAAGAATAGTTAGTTGAAAGTTGAACTTCAAACTTAAACCTTCGTGGTAGAACAGTGTTATTTTGTGGATATAATACATAATTCATTGGTAAAGTTGGCTGGATATTTCTTGCTCCATAGGATTTTGAAGAAATAGCAAAATCTATGCTGTCAATATCGCTATCAACACCGTCAATTGTACGAGATAGAGACTTATCATTAGCAACATTACCAACCTGCGAGTTTAGGTAGGAAACATATTGTGCTATTTCGTTTCTATACAAATAACTTGTACCATACTGATATGTTATACGATCAATGATTTGTCCATTAGACGATTCTAAGACAACAAAATCTGAATATGAATTTAAACCAAGAGTACCAAATTTATCAAAGAAAGTATATCCATCTTCATCTACCGACGAGAAATCAATCATTGCAAAACCTCGTGGATAAAGTTTCCTTGTAAACTTGAACGGTTTATTACTAGAATTTCTTAAATATCCGCTAAAAGTAATTGTTGAAACATAAGATATGTTAAATAATTCAATAAATTGTTCGTTTGACGAATAATGTACTTCGTTAATTTTTATCTGAGTATACTCTTCAGTTTGATTTTTCACCCCTTGCGTAGGTGTCGGGTCAAATTCAAAATATGATAAATTACCATCTGTTATCCTTGAATAAGATACAACTTGACTATGTGCAGGATAGATAACTTTATTAACCTGTAGTCCTGTATTCGTTAACAACACAATATCGCCTGAAATAGTATGATTTAGGTTCAACCCAGTGATTACAAAACAACCTAACGGTTCTATCTTATCATTACTGCTACCAGTCCAAATTGTATTGCCAGCATATTTAAGTTGCCATCCAGTAAGCGATACTGTACTTTGCAAGTTATTATATAATTCTATCCAATCATTACCAGCAGAACCATATGCGTAGATTTCATTTATCCATATGTTACCCTTTTGAGGTTTACAGAACGAAGTGTTTGATACTACTGACCAGTTATAGTACTGATTTGGTGGTATAGATACTTTATCTCTTGTTCTTAAACGGAAATAATATGTTGTATCTACATTTAAGTTTGTTAAAACAAGCGTCTCAGAAGTTGATAAGGTTGCGTAAGATATAATCGTTGATGAGATATCAAAATTTTCATAAGTGGAATAATAAATTTCATAAAGTTCAACACCACTACCACTATCCTGTGGTTTACTCCAGGTAAGTTTTATACTACCATACACTGGTCCTGCTTCAGCAAATAAATCGTTTACTTGCTGTGGTGGTATCGTATCTTTTAATATTTTGAATGCGTTTATAATCTCGGATTTATTACCCGCAACATCAAAACATCTTACTATAAAATAATTTGTCCCTGTAGGTAAAAGATTCCAATCAGAGGTGTTTATTCCCCAGTTTGAAATGTAACTTGTTCTGTTAGCAGAATATGTGAATACAGGAGAAGTTGAGACAGTTGTAATATAATAAGCAGTTGCAAGTAATGACAACCCTGTTTGGTCATAAAAATCAATGTCTATAACATTTCCAAGATTGACATTATACCAAGTAGCAAAACTATCAGATGGAAGATTATTTACAATTTGTGGTGGTTGAGTATCTTTTTTAACATAAAACGCATCTTGTAGTATTGTATAGTTTCCTGCTCCGTCAAAGATTCTTAGTGAAACATAACTTTGTCCTTGTAAAAGTTGTTGCCATGTTTGTTCTGAAAATGACCAATCTGTTGTGTACTGTTCAGTATTAAGACCGATTATTTCATTAGCCCAACTTCTATAAATTCCACTGTTATTAGGACCCGTTGCAAGTTGTGTTTGTATTCTTGATAATTTAGACCCGCCGGTATCATAAAAGTATACTTTGTAGGTAGCATTATTAGTTGACCTCCAAATATCATCACCTATCTGTGCGTCAACAAAAGTTGGCGGGATAATATCATGCAAATCTAAAGCAAGCATAAAAAATTCATACGCGTTAGTTGAACCTAAAGAAGTTAATGCTGTACCTCCAACCCAACTACTACCAGACCAAGTTCTCGTCCTTAAAGATACAGAACCAGCAGATGCTGCATTTGCACCAAGTAAAACCATTTTGTTAGAATTTGGATCATGGATAAGTTGTAACCATCTAAGATCAGTGTTTGCACCTAGATCGTAACCAGTATCTTGTACCAAAGTTGACCAACCAGAAGCAGATGTCCAAATACTATAGTTGGGGTACCTCGCAGGTGTTGCTAAAAGAACACCTACAGTAATACATCTCCCTGTATCTTTCTCCCAAGCAATGTCTACAAGACGAGTATTAATTGCATCCATAGTTGCTGAAAGTTCCCTTGGCGAAGTCCAAGAATAACTAGAACTAAACTGCTGCCATATCGCTACATTCCAGTCAGAATCAGCATCTAAACTACACATTGCTATTCTGTCAGAACCAGATGTTCTGTCAGAAACAAGTTTTATCCATGTTGCACCTGTAGTAGAAGCTATATTAGGACCGGCAATGTTCGTACTTATCCAAATTGATGCTGTAGATGACCACATAGCATATCTTGTTGCTGTTCCTTCACCCCACAAAATTATACAGTTACCACGGGTGTTTTCCCATGCAATATCAAAACATTGATATAAAGAAGTATAGGCATTAATTGTAAGTTGTTGATTGTTAACCCAAGAAGAACCATTCCATCTGTATGCGAATATGTCGTTGTTAGAATCTAAAAATACAAGCATAATTTCATCAGTTGCAGGTCTTGGTTCTAACCTTACCCATCTAACAAAACCTGTTGATTGAGGAATTGTAAGTTGTAATGATGGTGAAACCCAAAAGTTTGCAGTAGATGACCAAATTCTATACCATACCTGTCCTGTAAGCGAACCTGAACTGAAAACAACTAATGCTCGTGCAGAATTTTGTTCATAAGCAATGTCTACACATCTATACGCAGCGTTTGATGGATCTATAATTGTTAACAATTCTGGTGTTGACCAATTCCCTGTTGTACCGTCATACCTTTGTATATATATTGCTCCGTTTGAAGAAAGTGTAGCAAGAAGTTTTTCGTTCCGCAATATATTACATGCACGTAAGACAACCCAGTTTATATTAGCTGCTGTTGTATTAGCGTTATACGGTCCTGTCCAAGAAGCGCCTGCTGAAGTAGTATTATAGTATCTCGGATTTGAAACAGAACCTTCTGCGTACACAAGTATACCGTCAGCGGGACCTCTTGGACGTGAACATACAGCAACTGTGTTTGACATAACAGAATAATTAGCAGTAGGTTGTGCATCATCATAAACCTTTATTGCAAAATAATATGTGGTATTCGGTTGGGGCATTAAAAGTATATAAGACTCTAATTGTCCTGCAGGTTTAGGTAGCCAGGATTGTGGATATTCGTTTAAAGAATCCCACATACTTTCTGTAAACGGATATGTAGCATATTTTATGACATACCCACTTGCTTGGCCTTCATAATCATCATCACCTACGGAAATCCAAGATAGTTCAACTTCTGCAGGATCTAAAGTATCAGATGCAAAGCCTGTAAGTGTTGTGATCTTCGCAGGAGAAATCCTTTTTGCCCAGTTTGATGTTGTAGCAACAAGTAGAGAATAATTATTTGCTTTATCTTGCGGTAATACACCTATCCAATATGTTGTACCTTCAACTAAACCTGTGATAGTTACAGTTTCTGTTTTAGAAGGTTCTGATGGCGAAGAAACATAAAAAGTTGTCCCTGTCAATAGAAAATCGTCTCTGTTAACAAAAGATGAAGTTTTGTATTTCACTAAATAATTTTTTAATTTTATATTATTTGGATCGCACACTGTATCATCTGAAGGCGAGGTCCATTGTAATTTTACACTTCCTGCTGGAACACCTTGGACCGAAGTTAAATCAGTAATATTGTTTGGTGCTATGGTATCTTTAAAAACTTTAAATATGTCTTTATGGATAACAAAATTACCTACATTATCCTCACAGTGTATAGACACATAATTAGTGCCAGGTTGTAACAAACTAAAGTTTATATACCAATCGGTAGTATAAACATTTTGTGCTGGTGTTAAAACAAATACTGTATTCCATGGGATAAGTTGTAAACCTTGCTGGTCTGTCTGTGAATAAACTGTATAAGATGCTAACTTTAATCCACTCTCATAATCATAAAAGTCAACATTATGTAATCTTTGGGTGTTATCCCAAGATGGTATCTGAGGTTCGTAACTAACAACTGTAGGAGTTGCAGTGTCTTTTTTTACATAGAAAACATATGTTGCATAATTTGATGTATTACCAGCCAAATCCGTACATCTGACAAAGACAAAATTATAACCTTGCTGCAATGAACTAAATACAGAGTCTGGTAATGTCCACAGTAATGTGTAATAGGTTGTCCTTTGAGGTAAACTATATTCAAATATTCTTTGCCAGTTGACAAGTTGTACTCCAGAAGGTAAACCTAACGGTGTAGTGGAAGAGTAAACACTATATTCTGCATAGGCTAAACCTGCACTTGTTGTTTGTGGTTCATCATAAAATTGAACATTGTAATAAGTTCCAGCTGAAACACGCCATATATCATCACCTGGCTGGTTATCTACAATTGTAGGGCGTGAGAAATCTATGGTAATTGTCGATGAAGTAGAAGTAGAGTAGTTCCCTGCTTTATCAAACACTGTCACTCGCCAGTAATAGATATTTTCTGACTGCAAATTATGACTTGTACTCTGAAGGTTAGTAATAGACGATAAATATATTGTCGCAAAGGAAATTTGAGTAGATATTTCTAACCTATAGTATGATGTACCTGCAGGACCAAAATCTGAAACAGGATTCCATTGAAATGTTATGTTTGTAGAATTAGTTCTTGTATCATCTGTTGGAGAAACAAGCACTGGTGTTTGTGGCGAGGTTGTATCAACTATAACAGTAAAATAAGAAGCGTACGAAGAGAAATTACTAGCATTATCATATGTACGAACACGCCAATAATAAACACCTTCTGATAATTCCTGTTCATATTTGTTGCTCTGTATAAATTTTGATGAAATGAATACTGAAAAATCTGAAGTTGTAGAAATATAGAATTCATATCCTTTAATACCTGCAGGACCTATATCTTGAGATGACCATTCAAAATTTAAAACTAAATAATTTGTTGCTGAGTTATTTGCAGGATTAAGTAAGATTGGCACCTGTGGAGGTATAGTATCCACCACTAAAACAAATGTAGTAGTAATTAAAGAATAATTATTTGCTCTATCTATTGCAAACACACGCCAGTAATAAGTTGATGAATATAACAGTTGATAACTAAACGAATTTGTAACAACTGAGGTTGTGTACGATAAAGATATAAAATCTGACACAGTAGAAATTTCTATCCTATAATGAGAGAATCCTGCAGGACCTAAATCAGAAACTGATGACCACAAAAATGTTTGTTGAACATAATTCGTTGTAAGATTATTCTCAGGTTCAATTAAGGAAACCGCAGGTGGCGAAGTAGTATCAACCTGTACAGACCATACAGAAGACCAATTAGAAACATTCTTCGCATAATCACTTGCACGGACACGCCAGTAGTAAGTTGACTGTTCTAACAATAAAGAAGTGTGAGAAGTTAACGAAGTCGTAGCAGAATAAGTTTCAAAACTAAAATCTTCACTTGTTGAAATTTGTAAAAGATAACTTGATGTACCTGATGCTAAATCTATAAAAACATTCCAGACAAAATTTATCATAAATTGATTTGTTGCTGAAGCGTTAACTGGCGATATTAAACTACTAACAGATGGTGCTGTTGTGTCTTTTTTTACAAAGAAAACATCAGTGACTACTTTTGTTGAACCTGCTTCGTTCCAACATCTTACTGAGATATAATTTGTTGTACCATCAATAAGTTTACTAAAATTATTAGGATCAATCATCCAGTTTGTATCATAATATGTCGTGCCTGATACAAAGTTAGGTATCGTCGTCCAGTCAAAAAGTTTATCACCTGTCATATTAGGTAAAGGATAAGCAATATATTGGGCGGATAATAATTTTGATACACCAAGTGAGTAAAAATCTATATTATATTCTCTTTCATATGGATTGTTTCTCCAAATATTATCCTCGCCAATCGGTTCATTATCAACTATTTCAACACCAGCAGTGTCTTTTTTCACCATAAAATACCAGCTTGAAGTTGAAACATTACCAGCAAAATCAAACACTCTTACCCAGCAGTAGTTTGTCACACCTGAAACCATAGCGTCAAATACTGACTGCGGAATTTGCCAGTTTTGTGTATATGAGTAGGTATTTGTAGTTAATACGGTTGTCCAAGGAATTATTGGAAGGTTAAACCCTTTATTTTCATCAGTTGAAACAATTATGTCAAATTTTTGCACACCCGAACCTGAACTTGCGTCATTAAAATCAATATCTACAGTTGGCGGGTATGCATACCAAACGTTTTCTTCCCACATTCCTTTAGTTATTACTGGAACTGTGGTATCTTTTAATACAAAAAATGCGTCAGTTAAAGTTGCAAAATTAGTAGCATTATCATAAACCCTAACTGAGACATAGTTTTTCCCTTCCCGCAGGTTAGCAAAATTAATCCCCCAGTTAGTAATATAATAAGTGGTATTAATATCTAATATATTGTCATCCCAATCCCAAACTGTTGCACCAGAAAATAAACTTCCAGTCATAACTTTTGTTTGTACTTTTGCAAGTTTTGACCCGCCTAAATCATAAAAATCAATATCATAGATCCCACCAGGATTAGTATTTCTCCAAGTGCTATCAAACCCTGAAGGAAGGTTATTAACAATTGTTGGTTTAGTAATATCTTTTAATACGAAAAATAAATCGTAATATGTTGCCAATTGTAAAAGATTATCCTGTACTCTTACTGAAACATAATTAGTTGTTCCTTCAACAAGTAATCCAAAGTTAATTGACCAGTTTGTAAAATAATTAGGTTGGTTTAGGTTTGAAAATATAGGTGTCCAACTTATGACAAGTGGTGGTTGTGCAAATGTATTTGTTGATACGCAATACCAAGCATCTTTAAGCAACGCGTACGGATCATGAAAATTAACATTATAACCGCCTGGTTTTGCCGTATTTCTCCATGTTGTATCTGTTGTACCTGAAGTGTCTGATCCTGAAACTGTTGGTGGTGAAGTATCAACAATAAGTGTATAGAACTGGCTATAGGATGAATAATTACCAATCTTATCTTTTGCACGGACACGCCAATAATAGTACCCCTGCTGTGGTAAAGTAATTAACAGCGACGAACTTACAGTAAAATAAGAAGATATAAATACAGAAAAATCTGAACTTGTAGAAATATAAAACTCGTAACCATCTACACCAGCAGGACCTATATCTACAACTGTACTCCAAACAAATGTAATGTTTAACTGATTTGTTACAGAATTATTAAGTGGTGAAACAAGTAACGGTGTATTCGGCCCAATAGTGTCAACTTTAACTGTATATATTTGATAACCAGAACTATTTCCTGCTTTATCTAAACATCTTACTCGCCAATAATATGTATTCGTTTCAACCAATACAGAACTTAGTGTCGTATAAACTGTTTTTGAAGAATAATACAAAGATGTAAAAGTTGTTACTGTTGAAACTTCAAGAATGTAAAAATCAACTCCTGAACGAGTATCATTTGAAATATTCCAACTGAAATCTATAATCTGTTGAGAGGTTAATTCGTTATTTATTGGTGAAATTAAACTTGGGATAGTTGGTGGTGTGGTATCTTTCAGAACATAGAAGACATAGATTGGTCCTGTTGAATGTCCTAAACCATCAAAACATCTTACTGATATATAATTTGTTGCCCATTCTTGTAAAAGGTCAAAATTTAACTCCCAATCAAATGTATATACTTGTTGTGGCGTACTGACAAAAATGTTTATCCAGTTAGATAATTTAGTATTTTCAACATCAGTTGACGAATATGAAATTATATACTGTGCTGTTGTTACACCAACACCTAAATCTACAAAGTCAACGTTGTATTTAGTACCACCGATGTTTGTAAAATATGTTACATCTTCCTGCAAATCTTCAACTATAGGCGAGGCTGTGTCTTTTAAAACATAAAATGCTGCAAAAAGAGTAGATGAAGTACCCAATACATCAAAAACTCTTATGTGGACATAGTTTTTCCCCTGTGGCCATCTGTTAAAGAAATATTCATCAGGTTGTATCTGCCAAGGTGTATCATATATTACAGTATTTATACCAGAAGTAATTATGGACCAACTTGTATATTGTACACCACTACCATCAGTCGTTGTTGTAACACTTATTAAGAACTTATCAAGTACGTATCCAGAGTTTGACCTAAATCCAACATTGTAATAAACACCTGAAAGAGTATTCCTCCAATTATCATCCCCTGGTTGGTTATCTATAATTTCAGGACCAGCTGCTTCCTTATAGATTAAGAACACATCAATATATTCAGATGTGTTACCAGCAAGATCAGTTATATAAACAGAAACATACGATGTTGCTTGATTTGGAAGAACACCGAATGGTATTGACCATGGCTGTATGTAATATGTTGTACCGACGGGTGGTTGTGCTATATTCGTCCAGTCAATAACATATTCAGGCGGATTATTAGCCGATGGTGCAACACGGTATTGAATTTTATTTAACCCAGCAAGTGTATCATAAAATTTAACCTTTATATTGTTCAAATCTGACTGACATTTTGCATATATATCATCCTGTTCATCAACAGAATATGGTGGAACTGTATCTATTATAATTGTATAAATTGATGAATATGAAGAGAAATTATTAACTTTATCCTTAGCACGGACACGCCAATAATATTTACCAGACTGCAGATTATAAGTTACAGATTGCAAATGAGTAAATTTTGAAGATATAAACACTGAAAAATCAGAAGTTGTTGAAATATAAAACTCATACCCTTCAACACCTGAACCAAAATCAGTTGACGCCTGCCAGTTAAAACTTATATCTAAATAATTCAAAGCAATATTGTTCCCAGGTGAAACTAAAACAGGCACTGAAGGCGGTATTGTATCTTTTCTAATTACAAAAGCGTCAATTAACGAAGTTGTATTCCCAGCAATATCACTACAACGAATCGTAATATAATTTGTCCCAGCGACAAGTAATGAAAAAGTATCAATACCTATATCCCAGTTAGTATAGTAGGCGTTAATACCTTGGTCGTTACTAAAAATCTTAATCCAGTCAACAACTTGTTGACCTGTTTGATTTGCTCCTGTGTATGAAGTCCACTCTGCTACAGTAAGTTTTGAACAATGTTGAGGTATTTGTTCTTCAAAATCAATATTTATATTGTTTGGTGTTTCTTTTAACCAGCCAAAATCTTGCTGATTATTTATTATTCTTGGTGGGACAGTGTCTTTCAACACATAAAATGAATAATTGAACGTAGTAGATGAATTTGATGGTACAGAATTGTCAAATACACGAATAAAGATATAATTTGTAGTATAGGATACCAATGCTTGCCATAAAATTTGCGGTAATGACCAATCCGTAACATAGGTGTCAGAATTTATTGCTGATTGTGCAGTTGTCCAGCTGATTAGTTCATTACCCTCTATGTAATAAATAGAAGTTGAAGCAGAAACTTCAAACCTTGAAAGTTTTGACCCGCCACTGTCAGCAAAGTCAACATTGTATACCCCACTGTTTGTATTACGCCATACATTATCACCTGTTTGCAAGTTTGTAATTGTAGGTGGAGTAGTATCTTTTAGAACAAAGAAAATATCCGAAAGTTCAAAATTATTCCCAGCATTGTCAAAAACTCTTGCTGAAACATAATTAATACCTTCCTGCATATTTTGAAATGTCTCCCATTTTATACCCCAATTGGCTACATAATAAGTTGTACCAATGTTAAGTTTTTCATCGGCCCAGTCCTGATATACCAAACCTGTCTGATGAGAACAAGATGTTACTTTTAATTGAAACTTACTTATACCAGAACCGTTCCATGGATTATCAAAAAAGTCAACATCATATGTTGCAACATTTGAAGATCTCCATACAGTATCATCTCCAGTGACATTGTCAACTATTAACGGTTTTGAAATATCCTTGAATATTCTAAATGCGTCAATCGCAGTCCTAGTAGAACCTGAGATACACCATGTTCTTAACGAAACATAGTTTGTACCACCGTTTTGTAACGCAGCAAAATCTACACTCCAGTTGGCCGTAAATGAATAAAGATTAACTGGCGGAGATAATATATCCGTCCATGGTTTTTTCAACTCGCCAGTAAAGTTAGGTCCTGTATATACTGTGTATTGGATATTAAATAATGGGTTAGGACCTGTTGAATAAAAGTCAACATCATAAAATTGTGATGTGTTGATCCAAGAAACTGTTGTGGTATCAAAGTTTACAATTATAGAAGGCACTGTCGTGTCTTTTTTAACAACAAACGCGTTCATAAAAGTTGTTGTATTATTTGCAAAATCTACAGCTAAAACATCTATGTAATTTATTCCCCCTAACAGACTATCAAAATCTACTGCAAAATTTGACATATAATATGTCGTATTCAAACTTGTAGCAATAGGATACCAGTCTATTATTACACCACCAGTAGAACTTCTTGCTCTATAGAATATATTGTTTAATTTTGAACATCCTGGTTCTCTGTTAAGAACTGGATCGTCATAAAAATCTACATCCCATATAGCAGCTGGGTTTGAAGTGAGCCATCCACGATCAGTTGTTTCATTATCAACACATCTCGGTGGAGTTATATCTTTTAAAACAAAGAAAACATTATTAACCGTAGTACTATTGCCTGCGGTATCATAGACGCGTACAGAAACATAATTGGTAGTTCCTTCAAAAAGAAGTTGCCACATATCTTCTGTTAAACACCAACTTGTATCGTAATAAGATAAATTTATGTTTGTTACTAAATCAGTCCAATCTACTACTGAATATGTTCCAGTAATTAATGTAGATATCCTAACTTGAAATTTATTTAACATTGAACCACCGGTATCGTTAAAATATACATTATATGTTGTACCTGACGAGTTCCGCCAGGTAAAATCGCCTTCTTGTAAATCGTTCACTGTAGGAGCTACAACATCTTTCAATATTACAAAAGCATCAATCCAAACAGAAGTATTACCTGCTAAATCTATGACTTTCAAACTGAAATAATTTGTTCCGTTTTGTAAAAGAGAGAAGTCAGATTCTAGTATGCCAAAATTTGTCGTGTATGATGTTAAGTTATAATTTGGTCCTACAATATCCTTCCAAGAAATTATTAAGTTTCCGCCTTCAAATGGTAATGTATGAACCTTATATTGAATACGGTCAATTTTACCAGATGTAAGATATCCTGCTGAAATATCATCATAAAAGTCTATGTCTATGACATTTTGTGGTGCCAAGTTGTACCATATTGTAATTCCACCAATTATATTATTTTGTATTCTTGGAGTTACGGTATCAATCGTTATTTCCCATGTAGAACTCCAGATAGAATAATTGTATGCAATATCTCTTGCACGTACTTTCCAGTAATACTTTCCCGAGGGTAAACCTGTGGTTGTATGATATGAAGTGGTAATTGTAACTACTTCTTGTGTTAAACTAAAATATGGATCTGTTGATATATAAAGTTCATAAGCAGACGCTTCTTCTACATCTTGCCAGTCAAAAGCTGGTGTTGAATTATTTGTATAACTACCAGATGGTGGTGATAACAAGATAGGACCTGTTGGTGCAGTAGTGTCTATAATTAATGTATAGCTTGAACTGTATGTTGAATAATTACCAGCTACATCTTTTGCTCGTACACGCCAAAAATACACACCTTCAGACAAATTTTTAACAGTTTGATTTATTAAACAATATTCAGACGAAACAAATACAACAAAATCAGAAGTTGTAGAAATATAAAATTCATAACCAGATATTCCTGAATGTGTATCAGTAGAAACCTGCCATAAAAAGGTAATTTGTACTTGATTTGTTACATAACCGTTTAATGGAAAAGTTAAAACAGGAACTGTTGGTGATACTACATCTTTCCTTACAAAAAATGCGTCTATCCATACTGAAGTATTACCTGCTAAATCGTCAGCACGAACTGTTACATAATTTGTTCCGTTTTGTAATAACATCCAAGATGAGACAGAAATTGACCAATCTGTCTCATAATATGTTGCATTTATCAAGAGAGTATTTATTGGTGTCCAGTTGACCAGTAATGTTCCTGTTTGTCCTGTAGATGACCATACACGATAATAACAAGTTGCAAGTTTTGAAAGTTCGTCATAAAAGTTTACATCGTATGTTGTACCTGTAGAATTTCGCCATATGAAATCTCCTACCACATTGTTTATAATTACAGGTTTAGTTATATCTAAAGTCACACTCCATGTTGTTGACCAACCTGAATAATTTAAAGCGTTATCCACTGCACGAACACGCCAAAAATATACACCTTGGTTTAGACTAACCACTACGGAATTAGTATTGGAAAACGCTGAAGATGTAAACACAGAAAAACCAGGTGTTGTTGAAATATAAAACTCATAACCTGAAATACCAGAACTTAAATCACTTGAAGGTTGCCAACTAAAAGTTAACTCAACCTGATTTGTCACCGAAGCGTTTACAGGACTTGTCAATATAGGTACTGATGGCGATGTGGTATCTTTCCTTACAAAAAACACATTCTCAGCAATCGTACTATTACCAGCACCATCAAAGATTTTTAAATGAATATAGTTTACACCTTCCCTTAGACTATTCCATATTGTATCAGTGAACTGCCAAGGTGTAACATAGTAAGTGGTATAAGCAGGGAAAACAAAGTTATCAGTCCAATTTAAAATTGTTGGTGATGTTTCAGAAGTACCAACGGTAGCTTTAACTTGAAATTTATTTAAATACGAACCACCAGTGTCATAAAATCTAACATCATACGTACCATTATTTATTCTTCTCCATGTGTTATCTCCTGTTTGGTAATCAACATAAGTTGGAGGTATTCTATCATGCCTGTCAAACGCTAAAGAAGTACATTCACGGGTTGCATCCGAAACACTGGTTTCATGTATTGCTTTAGTAGTCCAGCCAGAACCTGTCCAGTTAATAGTAGTTAAATCTGATGCTTGATCTATAATATAGCAAATCATTGTGTTCTGGTTAGGATCTGAGACTAACCCAAGCCAGTTTATATCACCTAAAAGTGCTAAGGTTCCTGCTGGTGTCTTTGGTGCTGCTGAAGGAGTGGTTGAATTACCTGTGGTTGGATCATGCCAGCCTAAAGTTTCTGACCATGCAATAAAAGATATTTCCCTCGAGTTTTGATCACCAGCGACAACCATACATCTGCCAGAATTACTCTCCCATGAAACATCAGTTGACCTTCTTGCTCCTGTCTCTATTGTCTGGTCAGCAGCAGGACAGCTCCCCCACGAGGTACCATTCCAAATACATACGTTCCAGTCATTACCAGCATCAACTGTTGTCATTGCAATATAATTTGAATTTTGTCTTGGGTCAGCAGAAAGTTTTATCCAATACCTTAAATTTTCTACAGTATGAGCAGGACCTTGAACAAATCTTGCTACCCACTGTGACGCTGTTGACGACCATAGAGAATAGTATGATCTATATATTGTTCCAGAAACATTGCCATGTAGTATCATACATCTTTGATTTTGTGTTTCCCAAGCAAGGTCAAAACATTGATACAAAGCTGTACCAGCTTCCGTCGTTGCAACATAAGTTGAAACTGACAAAAACTGGTTTGTATCACCATCCCATAAAGCACAGAATATGTCAGCATTACCATCAAGTACTGCAAGCATAACTTGGTTTGAGTTAGGTCGTGGTTCAAGCCGTACCCAATATATAGCACCTGTAATACCGCTGAGAATAAAATTTGTAGGACCGATAACCCAACTTTGTGAAGTTGACGACCATACACGGTACTGAATTTGTCCAGCAGTACCGTTATAGTAA
>JANXDG010000002.1 GCA_025059805.1 Endomicrobiia bacterium | reverse complement strand
GAAAGTATTTTTAAGATATGCTCGGGGAGGGATTTGAACCCTCACGACCTCTAAAAAGGGTCCCGGGATTTTAAGTCCCGTGCGTCTGCCTGTTCCGCCACCCGAGCATAAATTAAAATTGTTTTACTTTATACTTTTTTTTATTCCTGTTTGTCAACACAAAACAAAAAATCATTTAACTTCATTAATACTAAACAATTAAAACCTTCTAACTATAAACAAAATTATATGAAATAATTCATATATGTTTCAACCAATGACCTAAACGGTATTTTTTGGCTAAAAGATATTTTTGCATCTGTTTTGTTTTTGGAGAAACTTCTATAGGAATACGTTCAACTATCTTTATACCATAACCTTCAAGTCCAACTATTTTTTTAGGGTTGTTGGTTAAAAGACGAATTTTTTTTATACCTAAATCTGCAAGAATTTGTGCACCAATTCCATAGTCGCGTAAGTCAGGTTTGAATCCTAATTTTATGTTTGCATCTACAGTATCTAAACCTTTATCTTGAAGTTGGTAAGCTTTAAGCTTGTTTACCAATCCTATTCCTCGTCCTTCTTGGTGTAAATACAAAAGAACACCACCTTCTTTTGAAATCATCTGCAATGACTTTTCAAGTTGTAAACCACAATCACACCTCAACGAACCTAACATATCACCAGTAAGACAAGAAGAGTGAACACGAACAAGGGTAGGTTTACTTAAGATTTTTCCCTTCTGCAAAACAATATGGTGTTCTTTAGTAATTGTATCTTGATATACATATAATTTAAATGTTCCGTACTTTGTTGGCAATTTTGTTGATACAATTTTCTTGACAAACTTTTCTGTTAGTCTTCTATATTTTATTAAATCCGCTATTGTAATAATTTTAAGTTTATGTTTTTTAGCAAATTTTATAAGTTCAGGCAAACGTGCCATTGTACCATCTTCATGCATTATTTCACAGATTACCCCTGCTGGATAAAACCCTGCAAGTTTTGCTAAATCTACTGATGCTTCAGTATGTCCTGCTCGGACTAAAACCCCACCTTCTTTATACACAAGTGGAAACACATGCCCAGGACGAACAAAATCTTCAGGTTTTGAGTTTGGGTCTATAAGTTTTTTAATAGTAGTTGCACGGTCGTATGCTGAAATTCCTGTGGTTATACCTTCTTTAGCATCTACTGATACTGTAAATGCAGCCTCATGTGGAACTTCTTGATGATAAACCATAGGAGGAATTTTAAGTTTATTAAGTCGTTCTTCTGTTAACGCTACACAGATAAGTCCTCGGGCATATTTTGCCATAAAGTTTATCCAATAAGGTGTAACTTTTTCTGCAGGAAGAACAACATCGCCTTCGTTTTCTCTGTCGGGATCGTCAACCACTATAAGAGGTTTACCTTTTTTAAGTTCATTTATTGCTTGTGGTATTGTAGCAAAAATTTTTTCTCTCATATTTTTTGTGAACAATCATACGATGTTTAAACGCCGTCTACTGATAAATTTTTATGCAAACCCGTACTCTTTTAGAAATTTAAGGTCAATTTTTTCTTTCTTATCCTTATTGGTTAAACTTTCAATATATTTTGCTAATATATCAACTTCTAAATTAAAAACATCAGCAGGTTTTTTATATTTAAGTGTGGTATGATTTAATGTGTAAGGGATAACTGCAACAGAAAAACTATCTTTTAACTTTTTTGCTACAGTCAAACTTATACCATCTAAAGCTACAGAACCTTTCTCAACTATATATTTTTCAAACTCTGCAGGTAATTCAAAAATAAACTCTTCATTTTTTATTTTAATAAGTTTAATTGTTGTATCAATATGTCCTGTTACGATATGCCCGTGTAATCTCAAACCTAATTTTAATGAACGTTCAAGATTAAGCTTGTCTTTTATCTTAACAACACCTAAATTTGTCCGTTTTAGGGTTTCTAAAGAAACTGAAAACTTAAGAAAATTTTTATTATATTTTTTTTCAATATTTTCCACTGTAAGACATATACCGTTTACTGAGATGCTATCTGAAACATTTATATCGTCAAGAATTGTAGAAACTATGAATGTTTTTGTATCTTTGTATTCTAACTCACCAATATCTTCAATAATTCCAGTAAACATAGTTGGTGTGAACTTTTGGTTGTCTAGTTGTTTAGTTATCTAGTTGTTTAGTCGTCTAGGTGTTTAGTTATTTAGGTGTTTAGGTTATTTAGAGATTTTAGCTTTTATTACAAAATCTTCTCCTATTTGTTCAACAGTTAAAAATTTCACTTCATAGGCGGAAGAGGGAAGTTTCACTCCTTCACCTTCAACCCAAGTTTTAGCGTCTCTTCCACCAAAAATTTTTGGTGAAATAAAAATAATAAAATCATCAACGAGGTTTTCCTTAATTATTCTCCAAACAGTTTCACCTCCACCTTCAACTAACACAGATGTTATATTATAATTTTTTGCCAAAACAGAAAAAATATATTTAAACGGGATATTTCTATCTTTATATGTGTGTATTATAACATTATCTTTAAGAATATTTCTAAATTCATCCACTGCTGGTGATTCAGGAGAAAAAATTATAGTTTTATTTTTATCAACTAATATGTTATAATTTTTTTTTACCTCAACAAGTTTATTTATATTACCAACTACAACACGGAGTGGATTCCGGCCAAAATTGTGTGTGGTAAGATGTGGGTTGTCAATAATTACTGTATTGATACCGACTAAGACACTATCGTATATACTTCGTAATTTATAAACATACTGTCTTGCTTGAGAAGAACTTATCCATTTTGATTTCCCAGCAGTTGTTGCTATTTTACCATCAAAAGTCATTGCTGACTTTACAGTAACATAAGGCAAATTTTTTGTTATCCATTTTATGTAAAACTTGTTTAACTGTTTTGCTTCGTCTTTAAGTATTCCAACTTTACAACTAACACCATTGTTTTTTAATATTTTTACACCTTTACCGTGAACTTTAGGGTTGGGGTCTAACATTGAACAGACAACTTTTTTAATACCGACCTCAATTATTTTGTTTACACAAGGTGGTGTCTTCCCCCAGTGACAACACGGTTCTAAATTTACATATAAAGTAGATTTTTTAAGCAAAGGTAAAAACCCATTTTTTATTGCGTTGTTTATAGCTTCAACTTCTGCATGAGGACCACCAAAAATTTTGTGGTATCCTTCAGCTATAATTTTATTTTTGTAAACTAAAACTGCACCAACTATAGGATTTGGCGAGGTAAGACCTAACCCTTTTTTTGCAAGCTCAAAACAGTATCTTATATATTTCTCATCTTTCGTCATAAAACATAATATAATCCCTAA
>JANXDG010000063.1 GCA_025059805.1 Endomicrobiia bacterium | reverse complement strand
TCAGTTGCTTGGTGGGGTGGAGCACATCCGTTTGGTTTATTAAATTGGTCTGTTGTGCACAATGGAGAGATATCATCTTATGGTATAAATAAAAGATACTTGGAAAATTTTGGTTATTACTGTACTCTTTTTACAGATACTGAAGCAATGACTTATTTAGTTGATTTGATTGTAAGAAGACAGAAACTTTCTTTTGAAACTTTTGCATCTATAGTATCAGCACCATTTTGGTCTCAGATAGAAAGAATGAAGGATGAAGAAAAAAATTTTTATACAAAACTAAGATGTATTTATGGTTCAGCATTAGTAAATGGTCCATTTGCTATAATTGTAGCTAATAATGATACAATGGTTGGTATAAACGATAGAACTAAATTGCGTCCTTTAGTTGCAGCAAGGAAAGGTGATTTAGTTTTTATTTCTTCTGAGGAGGCAGCTATTAGAGTTATCACTAAAGATTTAGATGAAGTTTGGATGCCTAAGGCAGGAGAGCCTGTAATAGCTAAACTTAAAAATTCTAACTAATTGGAGATTTAAGTAATCATGGCCAAGTCAAAATATAAAACAGATTTCAGAGTAATAAGAGATCAGGAAAAATGTATAAAATGTCAGGCATGTGTAAGAATGTGTTCTAATGATGTACATTACTATGACCCTGAAACAGACAGTATAATACTACAGGAAGAAAAATGTGTTGGATGTCATTTTTGTGAAGATTTATGTCCTACTGGAGCAATTACTGTAAAAAGGGAAATTCCTGAAATTAAATTTAATCAACACTGGGATAGTAAAGATGTTTACAATATAATAAAGCAAGCTGAAACTGGTGGTGTTTTACTTACTGGTATGGGTTCAGATAAAAAATTTAAAGAATACTTTGATCATATTGTACTTAATGCTTCACAGGTGACAAATCCATCAATAGATCCTCTAAGGGAGCCGATGGAGTTGAGAACTTTTATTGGTAGAAAGCCGGATAATATAAATGATGAGTTACCGCCGCAACTTGTTTTAGAGACGCCTATAATGTTTACTGCTATGAGTTATGGTTCTATATCTTTAAATGCGCAAAAATCACTTGCAAAAGCAGCTTTTGAATTTGGAACTATGTGGAATACAGGTGAAGGTGGACTTCACCAAGAACTTTTACCTTATGCTAAAAATGTTATAGTTCAGGTTGCTTCTGGTAGGTTTGGTGTTGATATTGATTATTTAGAAAATGCCGCAGCAGTTGAGATAAAAATAGGTCAAGGTGCAAAGCCGGGTATTGGTGGACATTTACCTGGAGAAAAAGTAGATCAAGAAATTTCAAAGACAAGAAGGATACCAATTGGTACAGATGCTTTATCACCTGCGCCACATCATGATATTTACTCAATAGAGGATTTAAAACAACTAATATTTGCTATAAAAGAAGCAACAAGATATAAAAAGCCAGTAGGAGTAAAGATTGCAGCTGTACATAATGTTGCTCCTATTGCTTCGGGTATAGTGAGAGCAGGGGCTGATTTTGTTGTGATAGATGGCATTAGAGGCGGAACAGGTGCTGCACCAACAGTAATTAGAGACAATGTGGGAATACCTATAGAGTTGGCAGTTGCTGTTGTGGATCAGAGATTAAGAGAGGAAGGAATAAGAAATCAAGCATCTTTAATAGCATCTGGCGGTTTTAGAAGTTCAGCTGATGTTATAAAAGCAATAGCATTAGGTGCTGATGCTGTATACATTGGTACAGCAGCGTTGATTTCATTAGGTTGTCATTTATGTCAGAAATGTTATACAGGTAAATGCAACTGGGGTATAGCAACACAAGATCCCTACTTGACCAAAAGATTAAATCCAGAAATAGGTGCTAAAAGATCATACAATTTACTTCGTGCTTGGTCTTTAGAGATAAAAGAGATGTTAGGTGGTATGGGCATAAACGCAATTGAGTCATTAAGAGGAAACCGTGAACAACTTCGTGGGGTTGGTTTAACAGAAATAGAATTAAAACTTTTAGGGATAAAACATGCAGGAGAAGCTTGGTAGTAATTAAAAAGAGGTTATTATGAAAAAAATAGTTGCAAAAGAAGAATATTGTATGGGCTGTAGATTATGCGAAGTATATTGTGCTACAAAAAACTCAAAATCAAAAGATATAATAAAAACATTTAAATCAGAAGCAGGTAAGTTGTTATCTGCAATTTTTGTAGAAGAAAAAGAGCATATAACTTTTGCTATACAATGTCGCCATTGTGAGGATGCACCATGTGTTTATTCTTGTTTAACCGGGGCAATGTATAAAACAGATAAAGGTGTGGTTTTACATAATAAAGAAAAATGTGTTGGTTGCTGGATGTGTATAATGGTATGTCCTTTTGGTGTTATAAAGCCTGATTTAAACATTAAAAAAATTGCGTCAAAATGTGACCTTTGTTTGGATAAAGAAGTACCTGCTTGTGTAGAAAATTGTCCTAATGAAGCACTTGTTATAATAAACAAATAGTAAATTTATGAGGTAAGTTTATATGAACTATATAATAATTGGATATTCAGTAGCAGCTGTAAACGCAATTAAATCAATAAGAAGTTTAGACAGCAAAGGCAAAATATATGTGATTTCAGAGGAAGAAAAACTTTATTCCAGACCTTTAATATCGTATTATCTTGCTGGCAAGATTAAAGAAGATGAAATGAATTTTGTTGAGGGAAACTTTGACACTAAGTATAACTTAAAAGTTTACTACTCAGAAGTTGCTAAATCTATAGATTTTGATAAAAAACTTGTTTACCTTTATGGTAATAAAAAATTAAGTTATGATAAACTTTTAATTACAACTGGAGGTGTCCCTGTTATTCCTGATATTAAAGGCTATAAAAGTTATATTGAAGGAATTTTTACATTTACTAAGTTGGATGATGCTAAGAATTTGTTAAATTATATAAAAAGAAACAAAATTAATCAAGCAGTAATTTTAGGCGGCGGTCTTATTGGAATGAAAGCAGCAGAAGGTCTGCTCGCTCATAATATAAAATTAAAAATAATAGATATAACTGATAGATTATTAGCGAACACATTTGACAAAGAAGCTTCTTGTTATATAGAAAAAAAGCTAAATCAACATGGTTCAGAGTTTATTTCTAACAATACAATTGTAGAAATATTTTCAAAAAATAAAAAATTAGAATCAGTAAAATTAAAAGATAACAAAAAAATAAATACTAAACTTCTAATAATAGCAGTAGGTGTAAAACCAAACATTGAAATAGTATACAATACAAAAATGAAAACTAACAAAGGAATTTTAGTAGATGAATTTATGAATACAAACTTAGATGATGTTTTTTCTGCTGGTGATGTTGTAGAGACAAAAAATTTTATTACTCAAGAAAATAGTGTAATTGCTATATGGCCTGCTGCTGCTGTTCAAGGAAGAGTTGCTGGATTAAATATGGTGGATAAAAAGTTTAAGTATGATGGTATGTTTGGAATGAACTCTGTTGAGATATTAGGAGTAAGTTCTATATCCTTTGGTTTAACAAATGTTCAACAAAAAGATGGTTTTGAAATTTTAGTAAAAAAAGATAGTGATTATTATAAAAAAATAGTTATTAAAGATAACAAAGTTGTAGGTGTAATATTAGTTGGAAATATTGAAAGAGGCGGTATATATGGAATGCTTATAAAACAAAAAATAGATGTTAGCAGTTTTAAAAATGAACTTCTTAGAGATGATTTTGGTTTTTTAATTCTACCCAAGGATTTTAGAAAACATTTAGTTTTGAAGGAATATCTTGAAGTTTAATACTATGAAAGAGATAATAAACGCAGAAGGTCTACATTATAAGGAATTAAACGAAAAAATTCATAATACTTTGTTAAAAGATTCTGTAGATGAGATAGTTTTAGAAAATGTAGTTGGTCAAAGATACATAGCTGCTGGTTTAAATAAAAAAGTAAGATTTATTATAAACGGGACAGCAGGGAATGACTTAGGTATTTTTATGGATGGTGCTGAAATTTTTGTTAATGGTAATGCACAAGATGGTGTAGGAAATACTATGAACTCTGGTAAGATTGTTGTTAATGGTTCAGCTGGGGATGTTATTGGGTATGGTATGCGTGGAGGTTGTATTTACATAAAGAAAGATGCTGGTTATAGAGTCGGTATTCATATGAAATCTTATAAAGAAAACTTTCCAGTTATTGTTATTGGAGGGAGTGCAGGAGATTTTTTAGGTGAGTATATGGCTGGTGGTGTTATAATAGTGTTAGGTTTATATTCTGACAAACTACCTGTTGGTGATTTTGTTGGTACAGGTATGCATGGGGGAAGTATATATATAAAAAGAAAAAATATTGATGAAAGGTTATTAGGCAAAGAAGTTAAAACTAAAGATTTATCCAAAGAAGATATGGATTTGATTTCCAAATATGTGGGTGATTTTTGTAAATATTTCTCTTTAGAACAAAAAGAAATTTTAAATGAAAATTTTATAAAACTATATCCATATTCAAGTAGACCCTACGGTAGATTATACGCGTATTAGTTTTGTAAACAACCACCAAAGACGGTGAAAATCTCTTCAAAGAAGAACTTATCTTAAGCAAGGTTGCTTGTATAATCACCGGCGAAGATGCTTACCTTAAAATTAAATATATAAAATTCTAAAGGAGGATTTAAAAAATGAATAATTTACAAATAAACGAACAAGCAATAAAAAATATAGAAAAACTTATAAAAGAAAATAACATCCAAATAGTTGATTTAAAATTTAACGATTTACCAGGGCTATGGCAGCATTTTTCAATTCCGTTGTCTGAACTTTATGAAATTGACGATCCAGTAAAAAGTATCTGGGTTGAAGGGATAGGATTTGATGGTTCTTCAATTAGAGGATTTCAAAAAATTCAAGAATCAGATATGATACTTATACCAGATCCAACAACTGCTGTAGTTGATCCTGCTTGCGAAGTGCCAACTTTAAGTATAATTTGTGATATTTATGATCCACTAACAAAAAAACCGTACACAAGAGATCCAAGATATGTTGCGAAAAAAGCGGAGGAATTTTTAAAATCAACAGGTGTTGCTGACAAAAGTTTCTGGGGACCTGAACTTGAATTTTTTATTTTTAACGATGTGAGATTTGATCAGACAGAAAACTCTGGATACTACTTTGTTGACTCAAACGAAGGGGAATGGAACTCTGGAAGAGACGAAAAACCAAATTTAGGTTACAAACCAAGATTTAAAGAAGGATATTTCCCTGTGCCACCTCATGATTCGTTGCAGGATATAAGAAGCGAAATGATTCTTACTATGATAAAAACTGGAATACCAATTGAAGTTCACCATCATGAGGTAGCAACTGGAGGTCAATGTGAGATAGATATGAAATTTGATACACTTGTGCGTATGGCAGATAAGTGTATGATGTATAAATACATCGTTAAAAACATAGCGAGAAAACACAATATGGTTGCTACTTTTATGCCAAAACCACTTTTTGGAGATAATGGTTCTGGTATGCATACACATCAATCGTTGTGGAAAGGTGATCAAAACATATTTTTTGACAAAAAAGGATACGCACTTTTATCGCAGACAGCAAAGTACTACATTGGTGGATTATTAAAACATGCAAAAAGTTTAATGGCATTTTGTGCTCCGACAACCAATTCATACAAAAGGTTAGTTCCTGGATATGAAGCACCTGTTAATTTGGTTTACTCTGCAAGAAACAGGTCAGCTGCTGTAAGAATTCCGGTTTATACTGAAAACCCAAAAACAAAAAGAATAGAGTTTAGACCTCCGGATGGTTCTTCCAACGCATACTTAGCTTTTGCAGCTATGCTTATGGCTGGACTTGATGGTATAATAAACAAAATTGACCCAGGAGAACCTGTGGATAAAAACATTTATGAACTTACTGATGAAGAATTAAAACAGATTCCAACAGTACCAAAATCGTTAGAAGAAGCCTTAGATGCTTTAGAAAAAGACCATGAGTATCTACTTCGTGGAGGTGTTTTCACAGAAGATTTAATAGAGACCTGGTTAGAATACAAAAGAGAGCATGAATGTGACGCTGTAAGGTTAAGGCCGCATCCTTATGAATTTTA
>JANXDG010000072.1 GCA_025059805.1 Endomicrobiia bacterium | reverse complement strand
ATGATAAATCCTGAAGTAGAAATTAATCCTAACCATCCAAATTTAACAATTTGGCATAACAAAATTGACTTAGCAATTTTTATTGGTGTGCATTGTCATTTCGCAAATATGGCATTAAAAATAATCCGTGGTGGAACTGATTGTTATACAATAGCATTGTGTGCAGAAGAAGGTCATGAAGAAGCTAATGCTTCATTGAGAGATTGTACCAACGAAGTTTTAAAAAAATTATTAGATGAAATTAAAAAATTGAAAAAAGTTTAATTTTGAAAAAAATAAAAATAGATATTCATACATTACAACGAGCAGCAGAACGCGGAACTACACAAGAGGAAATAATTGATGTAATTCTCAATGGTATAGATACGCCTGCAAAATATAATAGAAGAGCTAAATACAAAATATATGAGTTTAATCAAGTTAGATGTGGTAAGTTTTATAAACATAAAAAGGTTGAAGTTTATTTTATTGAAGAAAGTGATATAATAATTACAATTACTGTGTATGTATTTTATGGTGAATGGAGGTAGAAATGAACATATTTTATAATGATAAAACTGACCTTTTATATGTACGTTTTGATGACGAAAAACACGAAATAGTAAACAAAAGAGTTTCTGATGATATTGTAGTTGACATCGCAGAAAATGGGAAAATAATTGGTATTGAAATAATGAACGCATCTAAAGTCATTCCTTTAGAGAATGTTCTACCACTACGATTTGAAAATGTAAAGTAAATAATACTAAATTAAAATTTTGATTCTTAAGGGACAATAAACCTATGGCTGGGAATAACTTAAAAGAAGTTTCTGCTGAGTATTTGCTTTTTGAAGCTAAAAGAGAAGAAAAATTTATAACAGGTAGTGAAGCTGTAAAAGAAGCTATACTTAGAGCAAATGTTGATTTAGCGATAAGTTATCCTATAACACCACAATCTGAAAGTATGCATTTAGTAGGGGATCTTTATGCGGAAGGCTATGTGAAAGATTATTTCAGAGGTGAGAACGAATTCGCTGTAATGTCAGAAGTTGCAGGTGCAGCAATGGCTGGTGTGAGAGTTTTTACAGCAACTTGTGGTCCAGGAACATTGCGTGCATTTGAAAACTTTCCTATGTGGGCAGGGTCGAGATTACCAATTGTTATGGCGTTTATGACAAGAGGAGTTAACGCACCTTTGACAATTCAGCCTGATACTATTGAAATGTCTTTTTTGTTAGATACAGGCATGATAATGCTTCATGCTGAAAACGCACAGGATTTATACGATATGATACTTTTAGCATACGATGTCGCTGAACAAACAAGTGTTCATTTACCTGTAGGTGTGTTTGTAGATGGCTTTTTTGTAACACATACAAGACAAAAAGTAAAAGTTATAGTTGAAGATGTAAAACTCAAAAGTTATGACCCTTCACGCTCACCAATGCCAACCATTGATATGGAAACTCCACCCTTTAGATATATGAGAGATCCGTTTGTAATGAAATCAAACTTTATAAGTTATGCAGCACACGCGTCTTGGCAGCAAGAAGTTATAGCAGCTATGTATCGTTCTAAGAAATATTTAGAGAAATACTTAGGCAGTTTAATAGAACAAACAAATACTGATGCTGAAATACAAATAGTGGCAAGCGGTACTGCAGTATCTCAGGCACGGGCAGCAGCTAAAATTCTAAAAGAAGAAGGAATTGAAGTTGGTATTATAAAAATTAAATCAATCCGTCCATTTCCTACAGAAGAAATAAAAGATGCATTAAAAAATGCTGAAAAAATTGTTATACCAGAATTTAACCGTGCAGGATGGTTAGCTAAAGAAGTTGCTTCAACTATTAAAAATAATGACAGAATAGTTCATGGTCCACGGGTTTACGGCGGAATGACAATGCCGCCAGAAATTATCGTTGAAGTTATAAAAAAAGGAACTTTAATAGGAGTATAAATTATGTCAGAAAGTATTACTAAACCAAATCCATATTTTAAAGAATATTTACCACAAGAATATAAAGATATCGTAGAGAAAGAAGCGTTCAAAAAAAATAAAAGTTTTTTAGACCTCGGAGTTGTAAAAGAACTTCTTGAAGAACATCCTTTATGTGCTGGATGTAACTTAGCTTTGTCGTTGAAATTGATATTAGTTGCTTTACCTAATCCTGAAGATACAATAATTGTAGGTTCTACTGGATGTAGCAGTTTAGCCCTTGCTCAAGTTGGAATACACAACATTCATTCTTTATTCGGCAACCAAAATGCCGTAGCAACAGGGCTTAAACGCGCCCTAAGTATAAGATTTCCAGATAAAGTCAAAGATGTAGTTGTTATGGCAGGTGATGGTGCAACGGCTGATATAGGTTTAGATATGACTTTACATTCATGGTTTAGAAAAGAAAAAATTACTACTATAATGTTTGACAACGAAATTTATGCAAACACTGGCGGGCAAGAAAGTGGAATGACACCTTGTGGTAGAGTAGTAAACATGGCACCTAAAGGGAAAAAGTTTTCAAAAATTAATATGCCAGAAATTGCAAAAACTTCTGGCTGTGATTATGTTGCAGCAGTTTCAGTAGCAAAACCAAAATCTGTTTTTTCCAGTGTAAGAAAAGCAATTCTTGTAGCAAGGGAGATAGGTCCTACTTATGTCCAAATTTTTACTCCGTGTCCTACAAATCTTAAAATAAAATCTTCAGAAGCAATTATTGTAGCTGAAGAAAAAGTTAAACAAGGAGAATATCCTATATCCGAATATATAAGTCCCCAGGCAGAGGAATACTTAAAAAATTTAGGTGAACTTTCACAATAATACAACTATGAAAAAAGAAATAAGTATAAGAATGTCAGGTTTAGGTGGTCAAGGAGTAGTAACTGCAGCACATATATTAGGTCAAGCAGCTGTGTTAGAAAAAAAGAATGCTACTGTAAACCCATTTTTTGGTGCAGAGAAACGGCTTGCTCCTGCTGAAAGTTATGTTCGTATTTCAGAAAGCGAAATTTACGATGTTGGCGAAGTTGTATATCCAGATATAATTATGATTTATCATCCAGATGTGATACTTAAAGGTAAATCTTATACAATGCCGTTTTATTCTGGGATTAGAAAGAATGGAATAATTATTGCAAATTATACAACAGAGTTTTCTCTTGATGAAACTGATAAGGAAGAATTGAAAAAATCCAATGTTAAACTATATTTTGTCCCAGCTACAAAAATTGCCTTAGAGGTAGGAAATACAGAACTTTCAACTAACATTGCTATGTTAGGATATCTTGCCGGGATAACAGATGTGGTTTCGTTAGATTCTTTAAAACAGTCAGCTTATGAAAGGTTTGCTGGAAAGACAAAATTTGTTGCATCAGCTACAACTGCAGCACTGGATGAATCTGTAAAAAAACAATATGCAAAAATAGAACAACTTATTTCTTCAAACAATGCTATATTAGAAAAAGCATATAAAGAAGCAAAAAGTATAATAAGTTAATTTAAAGGATATTTTTATGTATAAATCAGCTTTTATTGAAGAAGAAAAATGTAACGGATGCAGAATCTGTGTTCAGTTTTGTCCAGAACCGAATGTAATTGTTTATTTAAAAGATAACAAAAAGTGTAAAGTTATTTGCGAAAAATGTAAAGGTTGTGAAGTTTGTGTGTTAAAATGTCCAAAGAAAGCAATTTCGCTTAAAATGGTTAAATAAAAACTTTTCTTACCTTCTTAGATTTTTCTTGAACGGTTTTAAATAACGAAGATTTATATTTTATTACTTTTTGTCTTATTTTATCATCATAAGTTCCTAAGATTTCCACTGCTAATATAGCAGCATTCTTTGCATTATCTATAGCAACAGTTGCAACTGGTACTCCAGCAGGCATTTGTACTATTGAAAAAAGAGAATCTAATCCTTGTAACGCTGTAGTTTTTATAGGCACGCCAATCACAGGTAAGGGTGTAATAGAAGCAACCATTCCAGGTAGATGTGCAGCACCACCAGCTCCTGCAATTATTACTTTAAGTCCTCTTTTATGCGCAGTTTTTGCATAGTTAAACATTTTTTGTGGTGTCCTATGAGCAGAAACAATGTCAAGTTCATATGGTATTCCAAAAAATTTGAGTATTTCTTCTGCTTCTTTCATCGCA
>JANXDG010000028.1 GCA_025059805.1 Endomicrobiia bacterium | reverse complement strand
GACGGATTTTTCTTCAGAAACATCATAGCCAAGATTCAAATGTAAACTTATACTGTTAAATTCTTTTGTGAATATAAATCTCAACGAATAAGCGTTAGAACCTAAACTGTTACTGAAAGAAAATGATAACAAATTTTCTAACAAAAGATATTTTAATCCTATAGAAGCATCTTCAAACTTTTCTTCCTGCTCAGGAAAAATTATATATGGGACTGATACTAAAAGATCAAGTTTTTGTGAAAGTCCTGTTTTAACTCCAACAGTTAACACTTGTTCGTTTTCGTCTTTATTCAATGTTCTTTCATATCCTGTTTCTAACTCAAAATTGTTCGGTTGTATTATACCGATATCGTCTGTTTCTAAAGGCAAAGCTGAAAATGCTAACTCTTTAAAAATTACAACCAAAATTACAAAGTATAAAACTTTATTTCCAACAAAATTCTTCTTCATATATCCCTCCCTGATTCTTAATTTCGTATTACTTTTATAAAATTCGTGCTACTTTGTCAAGAGGTAAAAAATTTAAAAGTAAATATGTAGATGGTAGACAACGCAGTTTATCTGCGTTGACGACGTTGTTGTTGTCAACGAACTGAAGTTCGTTGTCTACCATTTTATTGATGATGTAAGTTCATAAACCAATAAACTCAATAAACTATTTCTGTGTTAACCGTTCACTGTTCATCGTTCATAGTATTGTAGGAGCACAAGAGCAACAGTGCACAAGAGCACAAGTTATTTTGTTTTTTCCCCTGAACCCTCACTACTGGTTACTCGCTACTATTGTGTGTATATTGTGTGTATACGTTAATGTGCTGAACTATTAAACTAATGAACTTAATGAACTGATGAACTAATGAACTACAGAACTAATGAACTAATATTGTTTCCTATCTACTATCTACTATCTACTACCTACTGAGTACTAAACAGGTGCGAGCTACCCTGTGCTAAAGACAGACAAACTAAAAGGATAAATTAATGGAATTATACTACTACTTTATCTTCAGGAAGATAGGGGCATTTTATGAACACTGCTTTGAGAGTAGTTTCTGTGTCGTTTAATATGTTATGTTTTTCTTTAGGTTCAACACGGAAAACATCGCCAGGTTCTATTTGATACTCAACATCGTTTATATAAATCTTGCCTTTCCCTTCTAAGAAAATAAATGTTTCTTCAACTTCATTGTGATAGTGTGCTCCGAGTTGTTCACCTGGCTTCAACACAACAAACCCGCCTTCCCACCTCGGCCCATTTATAAGATACTTTGGACCAGAGTCACCTTTTCTAAACGGTTTTTCTTTTTCATTTAGTTTTTGCATAATCTTTCACCTCTCTTTTTATCTGTAGACCTCTCTCCTATGTGCTATACGCAAAATTAAAATCCCATCTTTATAGAAAGTGTAAACAACTCTATAATCTCCGATTCTCAAGCTATACATTTCTTTGTAAATACCAACTAATTTTTTCCCACTATATGGATTTGTTCTTAGTTCTTTTTCAATTTTATCCAATATTCGCACTTTATCTTTATGCGAAATTGTTTTAGGTCTTGTTTGACAGAAGATTTATAATAAATATTCATAATATTTTTCGGAAATCATTGCTACTGAGTATTTTGTCATTTTTATCATGTAATCTCTTAAGTGCTATTTTGTAATCATTATATTCATTTATAAACGATTCAAGCGCTTTTTGTAAAATGTAATTTTTTGTACAGCGTAATTTACGAGATAAAATCTCCAATTTTGTTTCCAACTTTTCTGGTAATCTTACAACTAACTTGTGTTTCATATACACCTCCGTTTTTATAAAAAATTTATTTTATTTCCTATATTCAACATCTTTGCTTTTTTATAGACATACCTTGCAACTGCGATGTCTTGTATTCCAAGACCTGTAGAGTCAAAAATTGTAATTTGGCAAGAAGATACCTTTTTATTTTTTGCCACAAGTTCGCCAAGTTCTGCAAAAATTTCTTTTTGTGTTATAACACCTTTCTTTATCGCTACATTTATTTCACCACTGTGCATTGCTTGTTTGTAGTCGTCAACTATAATTTTTGCTTTTTTTAAAATCTCTATATCAAGTTCCTGTTTCCCAGGTGCATCAGCACCAATAGCGTTTATGTGAACATTGTTTTTTATCCAGGCAAGTTTTACTAATGGTTTCCTTGATGGTGTAGTAGTACAGATTATATCAGCATCTTTCACACAATCTTTTACAGAACTACAAACTACAACATCATATCCATAATTTTTAATCTCTTTTGCAAAGGATAACATTTTTTTATAGTCAATATCATAAAGTTTTACTATGCTAAATTTTTTAACCTCTTTAATTGAATGAAACTGAAAATATGCTTGTACTCCACAACCTACAAATGATATTGTTTTTACATCACTTTTTACAATATGTTTTACAGCAACAGCTCCTGCTGCACCTGTTCTTAAGTTTGTGATATAAGTTGCTTCAACAATTGCTAAAGGAAACGCATTTTTTGGATTATTAAGAATAATAACAGCCATCACTGAAGGAAGTTTATATTTTTTGTTGTAAGGATAAGAACACACCCATTTTATACCACAAGCATCTAAAGGTTTCACATAAGCAGGCATTGCACGGAAGTCGCCATTGTATTCAGGTAAGTCAAGATAAATTTTCGGTGGCATCACAACAAGATTTTTTGATTTAAAATAAAACACTTTTTCTACTATTTTAATTGCTTCAGCAAAAGTTATAAGTTTTTTGACATCAGCTTCTGTAAGTAACAATGTTTTCATTTTTTGTTTCTCTCCTATATAAAATCTAAAAATTGCGATTATTAGTTTTTAAAATCATACTACTTAACAATATTAATGCAACAAGATTTGGTATTGCCATAAATCCGTTCAACATATCACAAACATTCCATATCACCTCAAGTTTACCCAAAGCACCAACTAACACAAACGGTAACCACAAAATCCTATAAAAAACTCTTATTTTGTTCCCAAAAAGAAATGCACTAAAAGTTTCACCATAAAATCCCCAAGATAAATTTGTAGTGTATGCTGTAAGAATCATAGTAACAACTACAATACTAAACCCTAAAGTTTCACCGAAAGTTTTTGAAAAAGCTGTCATTGTAAGTTCAGAGCCGCTTTTGCCTGAAAACCAACTTTGAGTAGTTATTATAGTAAGTGCTGTGACAGTACATACAACTAATGTATCAACAAAGACCTCAACCATTCCTAACAACCCTTGTCTATATGGAGAATCAGTAATAGCTGTGGAATGTGCAACTGAAGCAGAACCTAACCCAGCCTCGTTAGAAAAAACACCTCGTGCAACACCATAACGAATAGTGTTTAATACACTACTACCAATAAATCCACCAACTGCAGCTTGTGGTGTAAAAGCTTTGGTAAAAATTAACATTATTGCTTGTGATAATCCTTTTATATTTGACAAAATGACAATTAAACCACAAAATACATATAAACCACACATAAATGGAACACAAAAGTTTGCAACTTTCGCAATACGTTTAAGCCCGCCTAATGTCACTAACCCTACAGCAAAAATTAAAAGTAATCCTGTGATGTATCTTGGAACGCCAAATTGTGCAACACCAAACGCTACTGAATTTGCTTGCGCCATATTACCTATACCAAATGCAGCTGCTGCTCCAAATAGTGCATAAATGTAAGCTAAAAAATGGAATTTTTGTGGAAGTCCATTTTTTATATACATCATAGGTCCACCAATAAATGGACCACCATCTTGTCTAACTCTAAATTTAACTCCTAAATATACTTCTGCAAATTTTGTCGCCATACCAACAATTCCTGAAATCCACATCCAAAACACAGCTCCAGGTCCACCTAAAGCTATAGCTGTGGCAACACCTGCAATGTTGCCTACACCAACAGTTCCACTTAGCGCTACATTCAATGCTGAAAACGCTGAAATATCTCCCTTTGCAGAATTTGATGTTCTTGCAAAGAAAATTTCTTTAATAATTTTGATAATTTTAAACTGCAGAAATCTTATCTTGTATGTTAGATAAACTCCAATACATAAAATCAAAACAACTAATAAATATCCCCATAGAAAACTGTTTATTTTGCTAACAAAATTTCCAAACATACTAACCTCCATTTCCCAATGCGGGTTTGGGAATTAGGGTAAAAAAATTAAGAATTTTCTGAAATTTTTAAATAAAGAATTTTTATTAATTCGTCTTCACTTACTTCTTTATGGTTTCCTTTAGCTGAAGAAGTATTTAATATCTGTTTGGCTAATTCATTAATGTTAACATTTTTTTATATATCAAGTTGGAGATTAAGTCCTATTGCTATATAAAAATTTTTTAAAAAAAGCGCTATGTTATTGTTAAATAACCTTTTAAGAGTTTCACGTTTTTCTAAAGCAACAAAGGATAAATTAATTTCTAAAACTTCAGGTAAAAAGAGTGCACAAGCTAAACCATGAGGTAGATTAAACCTTGGACCAATCACTGAACCAATACCATGAGCTAAAGTAAGTCCTGAATTAACAATCATAATTCCACCATACAAACTTGCAAGCGAAATTTTTTCTCTTGCTAAAATATTATCTGGATTTTTTATAACAGCTGGTAGATATTCAACTATATATTTTATTCCTTCAACTGCAAAAGTATCACATATAGGATTTGATTTTTTAGAAATATACCCTTCAACAAGATGGCATAACGCGTCAATACCACTTATTGCGGTTTGTCTTGGAGGGACGGTTAAAGTAAGCTGTGGGTCAATTATTGCCAATTTGGCAAAAAGATGTGGTGAACGTATAGAACGTTTATTACCAGTTTTAGGATTTATAAGTACAGAATTCATTGTAACCTCAGCACCGGTACCTGCAACTGTTGGTACAGCTACAAACGGTATTCCTTCAACTTCAATAGATTTTGTCCCGTCGACTTCAAGATAATCTTCTACAGAGAACGTATTTTTATTTTGTTGATATTCACCATATAGTCCAGCGACTGCTTTCGCAACATCTATCACACTACCACCACCTATACCTACAACACAGTCACATTCTTCTTCTGCAACGAGTTTAAGTACTTCATTTACAACCATAGTATCAGGTTCTTGAGATATATTGTCGTATATCAAATATTCTATCGCTCGGTGTTGTAATTGACCTAATATCTTATCCAACACACCGCTTTCTTTCAGCGATTTTGTCCCACATACAATTAAAATTTTTTTAAAACATTGAACCTCTTCAATAAGTGAGAATATAGTCTTTCTACCAAAGACAATTTTTACTGGCAAAAAAAACTTATGCATCATTAAACCGTAGCAGTGATACTCAATGTAGCATGTGTTACACCTTTTATTGAAGCAAGATTATCTTTAAGTTTTTCTATATTTTTAGCTTTGCCACGAGCAAGAATTACTTCAAGACAGTTATCATCTGACAAATGCACATGCTGTGATGCAACAATTATATTTTGAAAACTATGCTGAATATCTATAATTTTATCCACAAGTTCTCTTTTGTGGTGGTTATATACAATAGAGATTACACCAACAACTTCTTTATTTTTTTCATAACTTTCTTCAACAAACTTATTTCTCATTAAATCACGTATGGCTTCAGAACGGTTTTTGTAATTTTTATTCTTTATAAATTTATCAAATCTAGCAAGCAGGTCTTCAGGTATTGCTACACCGAAACGTTTCAGTTTCATTTATTTCATCCTACAATTGACAGTTTCTCACAAACAATAAGAAACCCTGTATGTGCAACCATACGATGTGCTGGTCTTAAACTTAATTCTTTTTTCTCCCAATGTCTTTGAAAAGTTTCGTAGATACCTTGAAGGTAAAATTTATCTTTATACTCTTTCTCAAGTTTATCAACTAAACTAAAAACTTGCAACACCGTAGGCAGCCAAAAAGATACTATACCAGACGCTGACAAAACAGAATAAACATTTTCCAGTACTTCCCAAGGATCAGAAATGTCAACTATCACACGGTCAAAATTTTTATCGTTGATACCTTGCTTAAAATCTAACTGTATAATCTGCAAATTTTTTATTTCTTCAATCGGTTTATTATAAAAATTTTCTATATTTTGTTTTGCAACTTCAATCATATCCTCTCTAATATCAACAGCAACAACTTTACCATTTTCACCGACCATACGTAATAAAAAAAGTGTCAACGCGCCTGAACCGCAACCACATTCTAAAACTCTCGCCCCAGGAAAGATGTCAAGCAATACTAAGATTTGTCCTATATCTTTTGGATAGATAATTTGTCCACCACGTTTAAGTTTATATAACACAAACTCTGCAAGTGTAGGTTTTAACGCTATAAGTTTCTCGTTTAAAGATGAGTGGATTATAATTCCTTCTTCTTTATTAATAATACTCTCATGTGCAACCTGTCCTTTATGGTAGGAAAATACGCCACCCTGTTGCAACTTGAAAACATATTTTCTTCCTTTAGTGTCAATTAACAAAACAAAATCTTTTTCTTTAAACATTTTTTATTCCTGAGTAGAATGTTAGTTTGATTATTTATCAAAAATTTACTTTTTATTTCAACCGTTTATAAGAACCATCATTGTTTTTTTTCAATAAATTTTATATTTCTATTCTATGCAAAAAGTAAAAGAAATAAAGTTTTTTAATCAACATTTTTATAAACTTGTGAACACTTCTGGCTGGCCTACCATACAAATTGATGGTATCCAAATGCATAGAATCTCAAGACTTACTCCTGAACTTGACGCTGCAAAAAAAGTTGAAGTGTTAAATCCATCACCTGGAAGTTTAGTGTTAGAAATCTGTACAGGGCTCGGCTATACCACAATTTTTCTTTTAAAAAAACATTGTGCTGTTATAACAATTGAAAAAGATGAAAATGTTATTTACATTGCACGTCAAAATCCTTATTCAAAACCGTTGTTTGAAAACCTTACCGAGCAAGAAATCCCTCCTGTTGGCAAAGCACGTATAATTATAAACGATGCAACTGAAGTTGTTAAAACTTTCGTAGATAACTATTTTGAATATATACTTCACGATCCTCCAAGGTTTAATGTTGCAGAAGAACTTTATTCACATAACTTTTATGCTCAACTTTTCAGAATTTTAAAACCCAACGGAAAAATTCTTCATTATATAGGTTCGCCACAAAAAAAGTCAAAAGGTAAACATATTATTGATAACATAATACGCAGACTCAAAACTGTCGGATTTAAAAAAATAGAAGCGTTTGCTGAAATTGAGTGTTTCCTTATCACAAAATGAAACATATACCTGACACAATTTACGAAAAATTTATTTTGAGAATAAAACCTATACTACCAATTATCAATAAGGAAAAGAAAATCCTTGTTGCCGTCTCTGGTGGTCCTGATAGTATGTTTTTACTTTTTCTGATGACAAAATTTGCAATTAAAAACAAAATTGAAATTATACCAGTGTATATAAACCACAAAGTACGTCCAAGAAAAGAAATAAAAAAAGATATAAATGCTATCAACAAATTTTGTAAAGATAACAACTTAGTTTTACAAATTGCAGAAATTAATCCTACAAAATCCGACGAAAATACTTTACGAAAGTTAAGATACGAAAAACTTATTAGCTTAGCTAAAAAATTTCGTTGCAGTGTCATTGCGACAGGACATACCTTAAATGATGCTATTGAAACATTTTTTTTAAACCTTATCCGTGGCAGTGGTATTAAAGGATTATGTGGTACTCCAGCATTAAGAGAAATAAAATCTGACCATAAAACTTTTTACATTGTCCGTCCAATAATAGATATACCAAAAGATCTAATTTTAGGTGTTTTAGAAAAACTAAATATTAATTATTCAGTAGATATAACAAACCTTAAACTTTTCTATAACCGAAATTTTTTAAGAAACAAAATCTTGCCCCTGTTTAAACAAATCAATCCGAATTTTGAAAAAAACATCCTATCAACGATAACTCTATTAAATAATACTTATGAAATTTTTAATAATCTGTTAGAAGAAAAGATTAATAACTTAGTAAGATACTCAGGCGCAAAATTGCGTATTGACTTGCGAAAATTTTTAATGTATAATGAATTTATAAAAAGTGAAATTTTATACAGAATTATTGGTAAGCTTGCTGCTGCTCATAACTTAAACTTCCGTGCTGGTTATAAAGATGTAGTAAACAAAATCTTACAATTTTTAAACACTAACGAGAACACTTTTGATATAACAAAAAAGATAAATTTAAAAAAAACAAAAACAGAACTTATAATTACAGTTAAGTGAAACCTAAACTAAAAATTTTAATTACAGAAGAACAAATTAGACAAAAAGTTGCTGAACTTGCAAAAAAAATCTCTAATTATTACAGAAAGAAACAACCTTTGTTAATTGTTGGAATTCTCAAAGGAAGCGCAATTTTTTTAAGTGACTTAATACGTAAACTAACTATCAGCTGTGAAGTAGATTTCATCTCAGTACGTTCTTATGACGGTACAAGTTCTACTGGCGTAGTACAACTTATTTTGGATCTATATGATAATCCCGTAGGTAAACATATACTTATCGTAGAAGACATTATAGATACAGGCAGAACTTTAAAATTTCTTAAAACGAACTTGCTTACAAGGAAAGCAAAATCTGTCAAAATATGTGTGTTACTAAACAAGAAATGTAAAAGGAAGACAAAAATTAAAGTTGACTATAAAGGATTTGATGTACCTGACAAGTTTGTGGTAGGATATGGTCTTGATTATAACGAAAAGTATAGAAATTTACCTTATGTTGCAATATTAGAATAAATATTTAGAGTAAAAAAATTTTGAAATAGAAAGGTGATGCAGAAATGAAAAGAAACGAATTTAAGTCGTTAATATCATGGATACTTATTTTTTTTCTTATCTTCTTATTTATCCGCGGTATTAGAGAAATGCAAGTTGAGAAAGAGATACCATACTCTGAATTTAAAACAATATTAAGGCAAGGCAAAATTGTTGAAGTTAAACTCAAAAATGATATTATTACAGGCAAGTTCGTAGATGAGAACCAAAAAATTGTACAGTTTAAAACATATCGTGTCCCGGAAGATACAAAACTTATTGAGGAACTTGAAACACAAAAAGTAAGATTCTCAGCTACGGCAGACCGCGGAGGATGGTTATGGTCAGTATTGCTTAATTTTGGTCCTGTAATATTAATTTTTATTCTTTGGTATCTATGGACAAAACAGTTACAGTCCGGCGGTAAGCAAGCTATGATGTTCGGTAAAACACGAGCACGACTCTATATGGGAAAAAATAAAAGTGATGTTACATTCAAAGATGTTGCAGGCTGTGACGAAGTAAAAGAAGAATTACAAGAAATTATAGAATTTTTGAAAGACCCTAAGAAATTTCAACGTCTCGGCGGTAAAATTCCTAAAGGTGTGCTTTTATACGGACCTCCTGGTACAGGTAAAACATTGCTTGCAAAAGCAGTTGCAGGAGAAGCAGGCGTACCGTTTTTTTCAGCTTCTGGTTCTGAATTTGTAGAAATGTTTGTAGGTGTTGGTGCTGCAAGAGTAAGAGATCTTTTTGAACAAGGTAGACGACACGCTCCATGTTTGCTTTTTATTGACGAACTTGACGCTGTAGGTAGGCACAGGTTCGCAGGTATCGGCGGAGGTCACGATGAAAGAGAACAAACATTAAACCAACTACTTGTAGAACTTGACGGGTTTGATACAACAGAAGGTGTAATTCTTATAGCGGCAACTAACAGACCTGATGTTTTAGACCCAGCATTACTTCGTCCTGGAAGGTTTGACAGACATATAGTAGTACCTGTCCCTGACATAAAAGGGAGAGAAGAAATTTTGAAGGTTCATACAAGAAAAGTCAAACTCTCGCCAGATGTTAACCTATCAATAGTAGCACAAAGAACCCCTGGGTTTGTAGGTGCAGACCTTGCAAACTTGGTTAACGAAGCTGCACTTCTTGCAGCAAGGAAAAACAAGGATGCGGTTGATATGTCTGACTTTGACGAAGCAATAGAAAAAGTAATGGCAGGCCCTGCAAGAAAGTCAAGGGTTATCTCTGAACGAGAGAAAAAAATTATTGCGTATCATGAATCAGGCCATGCGTTAGTTGCAAAACTTACCCCTGGATGTGACCCGGTACACAAAATTTCGCTTATTCCACGTGGACCTGCACTTGGATACACCTTGCAACTTCCCGCTGAAGACAAATATATAATCTCAAAACAAGAATTAATTAATAAAATTTCGGTATTGCTAGGTGGACGTGCAGCTGAGAAAATTGTCTTTAATGATATGACAACAGGAGCTCAAAACGATCTTTCAAAAGCAACAGAAATTGCTACTAAAATGGTAACAGAATATGGTATGTCAGAAAAAATAGGTCCCCTTACTTTAAGGAAACGTGAAGAAGAGATATTTTTAGGACGGGATTATTTAACCCGAGAAAAAATGTATTCTGAATCAACAGCAAAACTTATTGATGAAGAAATTAAAAATATTATTGAAACCTGTGCAAAAAATGTTGAGAAATTATTGACTGATAATATAAACAAACTCAATGCGCTCGCACAACGTGTAATGGAAAAAGAAGTACTTGAAGCACAAGAAATTGACTATATTATCCAACAAAACTAAAACCTACTTTCCACCCAATTCCCATTGCGGGTTTGGGAAGTGGTTTGAAAATTAAATAGATTTATTGAATTAAAACAAATCAAATGCCATACAGAAAACTACCATTTGTAGCAGAAGGTATTTATCACGTTTTTAGCAAAAGTATCGCAGGGTATAAAATTTTTAACACTGATGAGGACTTCAAGAGAATAATAAATGTTCTTCAATTTTATTCTACTGAAAATCCACCGCGCAAGTATTCAGATGCAATTAAATCAAGTAAAGATTTCTTAGAAGTTGTCCAGAGAGAAAAGAAAATTATTAAACTTATTGCTTACTGTATTATGCCAACACATATTCATTTGATAATAGTTCCACTTAAAGATGAAATTTTGTCTTCGTATATGAACAGAGTGCTGAAAAGCTATTCAAAATATTTCAACATAAAATATAACAGAAAAGGACCACTTTGGGAAGGAAGATTTAAAAGTGTTTTAGTACAAACACACGAACAACTTATTCACTTAACACGATATATACATCTTAATCCAGTAACTGCTTATTTAGTAGAAAGACCTGAGGATTGGATATACTCATCTTATAATGAATATATAGGTATCTCTGAAACAGGCTTCTGTGATTTTAAAGATTATTTAGAAATACAACCTTCTATGTATATACAATTTGTACAGGACCGAGTGAATTATCAGCGAGAACTTGCAAAGATTAAAGATTTAATTATTGAATGATTTTTCAATAAATTTTCCAAACCCGCATTGGGGGGACGGTTTAATTTAATGAAAAGAAAAATTGAGAAGGAAAAAATTGAAAAAGCTATAAAAGAAATTTTGCTTGCTATAGGTGAAGATCCTAACCGAGAAGGACTAAAAGAAACACCGAGGCGTGTCGCAAAGTTTTACGAGGAAGCATTAAGTGGGTATTTTCAGGACCCACAAGATGTTTTAACAGTTTACTATGAAACTGAGGAACATGAAGAAGTTGTTTTAGAAAAGAACATACCGTTTTATTCAATATGTGAACATCATTTACTTCCATTTTTTGGCAAAATTCATATTGCATATATTCCTCATAAAAAACGTCTGTTAGGTATCTCAAAACTTGCACGGTTAGTTGAAGTGTTTTCAAAACGGTTACAACTACAAGAACG
>JANXDG010000071.1 GCA_025059805.1 Endomicrobiia bacterium | reverse complement strand
ATATTGTATTTAGCAGAAAGATTTAATATTATTAAAAATTATGGAAAAAATTTATAAAAAATTAATTGAATGGATTAAACAACAAGTAAAACAAGCAAAGAAAAATGGTGTTGTATTTGGGCTAAGTGGCGGAGTTGATTCGTCAGTAGTTGCGGTATTGTGTAAAAAAGCATTTCCTAAGAACCATCTTGCTTTGATACTTCCTTGTTTTTCGTCAGAAAAAGATTTAGAGGATGCAAATTTAGTTATTAAAAAATTTAAACTCAACTCAAAGACAATAGACCTTAAAGAAGTTTTTTTAAAATTTTGCGATATATTAGATATAGATCCTAAAAGTAAAGACCTCCCAGCAGCAAACATTAAACCTCGTCTTAGAATGATAACATTATATTATTTTGCCAACAAACTTAACTATTTAGTAGTTGGTACAGGTAACAAATCAGAGCTTATTATGGGATATTTTACTAAATATGGAGATGGTGGTGTAGATATATTGCCGCTTGGAGATTTAACAAAAACACAAGTTAGAAGTTTAGCTGAATTTTTAGAAATACCAAAAAGTATAATTGACAAACCACCTTCAGCAGGACTATGGGAAGGTCAAACTGACGAATGTGAAATGGGAATAACTTATAAAGAACTTGACAAAATTATAAACTATATAGAAACAAAAAAAAGACCAATAGATTTTAATAAAAAAATATATAATAAGGTAATTTTAACAAAACAAAAAAATCAGCATAAGTTGTTTCCACCGAAAATATTTATGACAAAATTTTAATTTCAACGCAGGTAAACTGCGTTGTCTACCAATTTTTGGGTATATATTTACGAATATGGTAATTTGTTGAAAATCAATGAAAACAATTTATCCTAAAAGAAAGAATATAAGGCTTGATAGAGTATGTTATTTTGGACCTATTGTAGCAAGTATTACAATTTGTTTTTATCAGAAATTAGATGTTATATGTTTAGGTTTATCTGATGATATACTTGCAGTATTCAGAGAAATAGAACGAAACTACAGTTTAGTGACATATGCGTACTGTTTAATGCCAGATCATTTTCATGCGTTGATATATATAGAAAATCCTAAATTTAACTTATTGAATATAATAAAGCATTTCAAGAGTTTAGTATCTATAAGGTTAAAATCAAAATTTCCTACTAAACAGTTGTTCCAGGACAGGTTTTATGACCACATATTGAGAAAAGATGAAGATGTTTTTAAACAAGCAAGATATATATTGGAAAATCCTGTTAGGAGAGGGTTGACCAAAGATTTTTTGGATTATAGATATTCAGGTGGTATTTATTTTGAACAATTAAGAGAATTTCAACGCAGGTAAACTGCGTTGTCTACCAATTTTCCCCCGATTTTATTCTATATGGTAGACAACGAATTTTTAATTCGTTGAAATGATAAAAAATTAAATGTTGAGGGAAGTATGAAAAAACAAAGAACTAAAAGTAAAAAGTTATTAAAAGAAATACAAACACTTTCTCTTATAAGTTCCACAATTGTATCATCCAAATTTTTAGATGATATTTTATCACAAATCGTAAAACTTACAGCTGATATGTTTGGCTCAAAGATATGTTCTATTATGCTTTTAGATGAAAAAAAAGAAGAACTAATCATAAAAGCTACACAAAGTTTATCTGAAAAGTACAAAAACAAACCTCCGGTAAAAATTGGCTCAAGCATAAGTGGTCTTGCTGTTAAAGAAAGAAGACCAATTTTTGTCTTAGATGTTAAAAAAGATCCAAGATATATGTTTCCTTCTATTGCTGAGGAAGAAGGACTATGTTCAATGTTAGCAGTTCCTATGGTAGTAAAAGATAAAATTATAGGTGTGCTAAACATATACACAGCAACAGAATATGAATTTTCTCAAGAGGAGATAGATGTCTTACAAACCATTGCAAACCAAGCAGCTTTAGCTATAGAAAACGCAAGGTTGTTCGAAGAACTAATTATCACGAAAGATACTTTAGAAACAAAAAAATTAGTTGACCGTGCAAAAGCGTTGCTTATTAAACATCGCAATTTTACCGAAGAAGAAGCACACAGGTTTTTGCAGAAAAAAAGTATGGATTTAAGAAAGCCTGTTAAAGAAATTGCACAGGCAATAATTTTAACATTTGAAGAGAAAAAATAGAAAAAAGTCTTTTATTACTTCCCAAGAATTCCTTTCCTTAAAAATAACTTATCGCTAAAATTATATTTTAACCTTGACAACTGAAATTTTTTTTAATAAAAAACTTGTCGCTACAATGAAGTAGCTCGTATAATACATATCGTCCAACGGTGGACTTACCAACTTTTAAACACAAAACAATGGTGTTTCTTCTTGCCAAAGATAAAAGTTTAACATAAGGAGGTGTAATAACAATGATAGAGTTTAGAAAAACCAATGATGCATTAGGTACAGTAAACCGAGGAAATCCTTGCGAATCCGGACTTTGTACTTTGTGTATGGCAGACTGTGCAGGTAAGTGTGAAACTTGGCTTTCTTCCTTAAGGGGAAGAAAGATGTTGTATCCAAGAGATTTTGGTTTGATTACCGCAGGAAGTTCAAATACCATCCATGTTGGTGTAGCATATAATTCTTTAAGAATTCGTGGTAGACTATATGGAGCAAAAGGTGTTCCAAAAGGTCTAACCAACTCTGAAGATGATTGCATTTTTCCTAATGTAAATGTGGAAACACAGTTTGGAAACAAAGTAAAAACTAAAGCAAGAATTCCAATAATGACAGGAGCATTGGGATCAACTTTTATTGCAGCAAAATACTGGGAATCATTTGCAGTAGGAGCAGCTTTGGTTGGTTTTCCAATAGTGGTAGGAGAAAATGTAGTAGGTGTTGATAAAAAAGCAGAGTTTAGAGATGGTAAAGTAGTGAAAGCTCCTGAGTTAGACAGAAGAATTCAAACATTCTTAAGATATTATGATGGTTATGGAGCAATCATTGTTCAGATGAATGTGGAAGATACAAGAAATGGTGTCGCTGAATATATTATTGACAAATATGGAGACAAAGTAATTATAGAACTGAAGTGGGGACAGGGTGCAAAAGACATTGGTGGAGAGATTCAAGTTACGGATATTGAGTATGCAAAGCTTTTGAAAAAAAGAGGATATGTTGTAGATCCTGATCCTGATAAACCAGAAGTGGAGGAGGCATTTAAATCAGGTGCCATAAAGAGTATTGCCAGACACAGTAGATTAGGTTATACTTCTTTTTCAACATGGAAACAGGTAAGAGATGCGTTTATGAAAGAAGTTGAAAGGTTAAGAAAACTTGGATTTAAAAGAATTACATTAAAAACAGGTGCCTATGGTATGGAAGCTCTTGCTATAGCTATAAAGTTAGCTTCTGATGCTGAACTTGATCTTCTTACTATTGACGGAGCAGGTGGTGGAACAGGTATGAGCCCATGGAATATGATGGAAGCATGGGGAGTTCCTTCAATTCATCTGCATTCAAAAGCTTATGAATATGCTACAATTTTGGAAAAGAAATATAAAAAATCAAAGAAAAATAAAAAAGTTGTAGATATGTCATTTGCAGGTGGTTTCGCAAAAGAAGATCATATATTTAAAGCTATAGCACTTGGTGCTCCTTATGTAAAACTTGTCTGTATGGGAAGAGCTGTGATGATACCAGGATTTTTAGGTTCAAACATAGAGGGTGTTTTAAAGCCAGAAAACAAAGAAAAAGTCCATGGCAACTGGGACAAACTTCCTGCGTCTGTTTCTCAATTTGGTTCAAAGCCAGAAGAAATATTTGCTTGTTACTATGATGTTGAAAAGAAGGTTGGAAAAGATGAAATGAAAAATATTCCGTTTGGTGCTATAGCTGTGTATACTTTATGTGATAAACTTAAAGCTGGTTTGCAGCAGTTTATGGCTGGTGCAAGGAAATTCTCCCTTTCTGAAATATCCCGAGATGATTTGTTCTCAGCAAATCGTGAAACAGAAGAGGTTACTGGTATCCCATTTATCACCGAAGCCGAAGATGATATAGCAAAAGAGATATTGAACTCCTAAAGATTTTTCAAATTAGACAAAAGTTAAATAAGAGTGGTAATTGATTAATCTATATTTGAACTATCATTTTTGCCGTTAATATCTTTATCAGTTGTAGGCTCATAAGAATTTTTGGTGCTACAGTTTGATTGTTTTGAGTTAGCATTCAATTTATTCTCATTTACTCAATTAAGTAAGATTTGTGGATTGCAATGTGAGTTTATTTTGTTAATATTTTTAGTTTTTTCTTTGCTGAGAAATAATAAGTTGTTTTCAAATTTTTCAAAAGTTTTTTTGCCAATTTTTGGAAAAGAAGGTTTTTTTCAAAATTAGTCATATTTTATATAGCTCTTAATTACTTCCTTAAAACTTATTTTGACTTTTTAGCCTATGATTTTGTTAAAAAGTTTATTTAGTTAGCGATAAAACGGTAAGTACTAGTTTTTATATATTTACTTTATATCCTTAACACAACGGAAGCCCAAATCTGGTAGTTTTGTTGATTTAGGTAAAGCATCACGACGATAAGTTAAACAAAAACTTTTTGGCAATTTATAAGATCCACCACGAACAACATAATAGTCACTTTTGAAGTAATGTTTAGAACCTATATATCCTGCATAAGGTTCAAATTTTGACATTGTCCATTCTCGGACATTGCCCGCCATATCGTAACATCCATAAACTGACGTATCTGTCTCAAAAGATGCTACTTTCCTTATTTTACTTAAACCTAAAAATATGCCTATGTTCGCAGCTCTACTTTCCCAGAAATTACCCCAGGGAAAAATTCTACCGTCAGTACCACGAGATACTTTCTCCCATTCAAGTTCTGTAGGTAATCTCTTACCTGCCCATTTGGCATAAGCTTGCGCATCTTCTAGTGAAATGTTTACAACCGGATAATCATCTTGTCCTTCCGGGTACATATTGTTTTTCCAGTGCGGTGGTGCTGGATGTTCGGTGTCGTCAATAAACCTTTTATATTGTCTATTTGTAACCTCAGTTTTGTCAATGAAAAACGCTTTTAGGTAAAATTTTTGTTTTGGACCTTCAAAACCGAATCCCTCATTAGTACCTATAGTAACGTCGCCTGCTGGGATATATACCATACCCGGCTGTTGTGGTACAAAAATTTTTTGTGTTACAGCCAGAATTATAAAAAATACAAGAAAGACGATAAAAACCCCTGTTTTTCTCATTAGATTATTTTTTGGTTAATTGTTCAATGATTAGGTTAAACTTGTTCACTAACGGTAGTAGTTCATCATCTTTTCTTACTGTTAACAGGTGATAGTTTTTGTTTTTTACCATTTCGTCAATTTCCTGCATAAGTCTGTTTATAGGTCCTACAAGTCTGTGAAGATACGTAATATTGTACACTGCAACAATTCCAAGAATAACTAAAACTTCAAACATTACAAATATTAGTGTTCTGATAATTTCATTACGTATAATTAAAAATTCAACATGAGGTAGTAACAATTTGATTACGTATATCATCTGTAGTTCTATAATTAAAAGAATTACAAAGAATGGCACTAGGAACCTAAGCGTATATTTTATCTGCAATTTATGCACGATACGCAATTTTTTTCTTCTATCTTTTGCCGTCATATTTTAACTCCTCCGTTAGTAAAGTTCGGTTTTATCTTTTTGATTTAGTCAAAATCTTTGTTGCTTGCGTTCTTATAGCATAATTTGTATCGTTCTGTGCAATGTATGTTAATGCTTCATAAATCCTTCTTGAGTTAAGGAAATTTTGTGATATTTCCACAGCTTGTTGCCGTACAGTTGTTGACTGGTCTTTCAGTGCTAAAAATAAAATTTGTTCTGCTACGTCTGACGATGGAAAGTTTTGAATTAGTTTAATAATTTGTAGTTTTAGAGTGAGTAGGTTAGCGTTATATAATTCTTGTAATATACTCATATCATTTTCAGTAATTAGCACTGCTAAGGTAGAAAAGTAAGTATTTCTTAGGTTTTCATCGCTTGAAGTAAAAATCAAATCCTTCAATTTCTGTTTAATAGTTATTGACTGTGGTTTTATCTCAGAAATTTTTTTAAGAAAAAAAGTTTTTACATTATAATTTTCAGAAATGATACCTTTCAGGTATATATCTTCGGCAGTTTCACACAAAGGCAGAATTGTATCAAAAGCAAATTCAGCAGCAGAACGTAATCTCTGATCAGATGAATTAATTCCACTAAAATATACTTCTATAGTTTCTGGTTCACAATTTTTCCATTTAGATAGAACAGTTACTGCCTCAGCGCGAACATTTAGAGAAGAATGGTTAGTTGCTATGTTTCTTACTGTAGCGATAACATTCTTTTCTCTAACTTCAAAATCTTGCAGGTTTCTTAAAGTTGTTTGGCATATTATATCGTTTTTTGATTCAAGAAAATTAGGGACAAACTGTACAAATTCTTTTGGTAAAATCTTTGCACATAATTCAATACCTATAGTTTTGATCTCGTCATCATCGTCCTTAAGAAAGTTTAAGATGTAATTTCTTTCTTTCTCTGTAAATAAATTTGCTACATTGTTTACCGCAGACCTCCTTATACTTTTATTTTTTGAATAACATAATGGTAATAAATATTGTAAATCCTCATACTTAATTTTACCTTTAGAAGAATTTAAGATATGCAGTTGTAAATCAGTATTCTTTGACCTTAAACTTTCCACAACTATTTCGTGTGCTACTGCATTAGTTAAACTAATAACATATTCACATAACAATTTTTTTAACTCCAAATTTTTACTTCTGTGATAAAAATCTGTAGCAAATGTTAAAAATTCATTGTCAGGATGTAAGATTAGAATTTTAACAACTTTACTTTTTACTTTATCGGAAGCAGGAGAGATCAGTTGGTATAATATTCTAATTTCGTTAATAGATGAAGAACTTACGATATCTTTTAATATTTCTATACTTTTATCAGAAATGTAGTCATTCTTATGTCCAGCCAGTAACACTAATTCAGGGAAGAATATTGAATGTTTGTATTCTTTTTTACTGATTATGATACTTAGTTGATTCAGCAGTTCTGTTAGTAAATCAATATCTTTATGGCACTTTTTGATCAGAAGTTTTGTGATTAACGCTTGTCTATCGTAGTTTTTGATTCTCTGAATAGATAAAATTAAGGTTTGAATAACTTGTTTATTATTTGTCGTTTCAATTTCCCTTTGTAGCATTTCATATACATGAGGAATGTCAAACGAAGATAATGTTTTTAAAAGAACACACCGTAGATGCAGATCTTTCGTGTTTAGCTTTTGTAAGATATGATATGCAAAACGTTCATTAGTAGCTTCTGGCATAAATTCATCAATTGAAGATTTAATATGTTCAGGTAGTTGTTCGTAAATATTTAATATGTATGGAATAGATTCACTTGATTTTATTTTTATAAGCATAGGAATTATTATGTCATACAGTTCTTTATCGTACAAGAATGGTATAAATACAAACTGTGCCGACTGAGTATCATATTTTTCAATCACATCTTTCAATACGGTACGCAACTCTGTGTTTCGTTCCTTTTTATATAACTGAATAAATGTAGATAAATATTCACTTGATTTGAATTTTGCTGCCTGAATAATACATAACTTCTTGATTTCTACATCTTCAAACAGCGGTAGTGAAAGAAAAAACTGGTGACTAGCGTCTGTATCGTTAATTTCATTAAGAAGTTTAAAAACTTGCTCACTTAGGGGTCTTACTTTTAACATCGGCAATATTTGTGGTATTGTATCCCAGTGTTTACGTTCTAAAAGTGACTTGACAGCTTGTATTCTGATCTCTGATATTTCATCCGAAAGATAAGATATTAAGATATTTTTTGTTTCATTATCGTTATATGATGCTAAAAGTTTTGATATTGCCAAACGAATTATATCCTGTTTTGTATGTAATGTCTTAACTATTGGCAGAATTTGCTCTGAAGTGAATACACTTAAGTATTGAATTAAATAAAACTTCTGTTGTAAATCAGTTATCTCAGACAGAGTTGATTCCTTTAGAAAATTATAGACGTATGGCTCGTCTTTGTGGTAAGATATATATTCTGCTATAGATCTAATTAGTATTTGATTTTGTTGTGAAGGTTGCTGTGATAATAATGACAAAATTTTTGGTAAAACAGTTTGTGGTGGTAATATTGCTTGTGCTTGGTTAAGGAACTGTGCACAGAGTTCAGGTTCACCTTCTGAAATTATTAAATCAAGTGCAGCTTCAACTTCTTTCTTTGAAAGTTTGTTTATTTTTTTTATCTCGGCAAGCTTTTTATCTTTTGTACCGAATTTTAATGTATCAATTAATCCCTGGAAGTTTTGACATAGAATTAAGCTAAAAAAAATTAGCTGCAAACAACAAAATAATAAATAACAAAATTGTCTTCTTACCATTACTAAAACTTATAATATAAAATTTTGTCGTTAATATCAATAAAAACAATAAGTGTTGATATATAATACGAATTTTTGTAAAAAAAATAATAGATGACAAAACTTAAAGCTGTACTTTTTGACCTTGACAATACACTTGTAGATTTTATGCGGATGAAAAAACTTGCAGTAGAAGTTGCTGTTGAACATATGATGAACGCAGGCTTACCTGGTGAAAAACAAACACTTATTGACGAAATTTTCAAAATTTACCGCAGAACACATATAGAAAGTCAGTCCGCACTTGAAGAACTAATAATAACTAAACTTGGATATCTTGATTATAAAATTCTTTCTTCTGGTATTATTGGTTATCAACGAGGTAGAGATTTAGCAACTTATCCATATCCTAAAGTAATTCCTACGCTTAAAGAACTTCTCAAGATGGGGTTAAAAATAGGCACTGTCTCAGATGCACCTGCTGAACAATGTTATAACCGTCTTGCAAGGTTACATCTGCTTGACTGGATGGATGTCGTAATAACATATAACGATACTGGAGAGTACAAACCTTCACCAAAACCTTTCCTGCTTGCACTTGAACGTTTGAGTTTGCAACCAAAAGAAGTTTTATATGTTGGCGACTGGCCTGAACGCGACATTGTCGGTGCAAAAACTGTTGGTATGTGGACAGTGTTTGCACGTTGGGGTGAACATCCTGACGCAAAAGATACAGGTGCAGACTTTGACCTCACCTCTGTGGAACAAGTTGTTGATATAGTTAAGCGAGTTAATGGTTAAGAAGTAACAAGTAGCACGCAGCGAGTGATGAGTAGCAAAAAGTGTTATGACAATGTTGTAGTTCAGGTTTTCTTTGTTGGCTTTTAGGCAAAAATAAATTAACGGTATAAATTTTTTATCTACCAAAGTAGTATAGTAGGAGTGCACATAGTTAGAGAGGGAAATATTTTGCTCTGAATTAAAAAAGTTAAAAATGTAAAATTTAGGATGCAGAGAAATTTTAAACATCTTGTCTGGAAATGTTGAATAAAAACTTATGAAGAAGAAAATACTTATATTTGTACCTATTTTAGTTATTGTAATATTATTTATCCTGTTTGTTAAAAAATTACTTCAACCTGAGTTTAAAATTGTCAGATATGAACTTAATGGTAAAATATATAGTCTTTACCTTGCTGATACACCACGTAAATGGGAACAAGGTTTGATGTATAAAAAACGAGATGATTTACTCAGAAAAGGTATTGATGGTATGTTATTTGTTTTCCCAGATGTGAAACAACGTATGTTCTATAACAAAAACACGTATGTTGACTTAGATATTTACTGGATAAAAGATGATAAAATAATAGATAAAACCTTTTTGCCGTCAATAAAAACTTCAGGTAGGATTGTTTATATTCTTTCGCCTGGTGAAGTTGATAAAGTTGTAGAACTACTTAGATAACAAAGGGGTATAAATATTATTGTCAAAATGAAAAAGAAACATCGTCGTGATAGAAGAGATTTTCGTAAAGATATTTATCAATCTGGTTGACAATTATCAACTTTTGTATTATAATATATAATTAGACGACTAAAAGGTCTTTGAACAAATTTTCAAAGGGTCCGTATAATCCACAAGGATATGGCTTGTGGAGTGTCTACGGGCTTAGCCGTAAACTTAGCCTCGCTACGGACCAGCATTTGCACCATTAACCCTGTGGGCGGGTTGAAAGCCCTTGTTTGGTGTTGTGCTTGCTGGTCCGTAAGTTGTTTTGTTACTTACAGGGCCAGGGGACAAAAGCCAACACCTCTAAGCCAGGTCGGCTTATATTCACCAGATGAAACTGGTTGGCAATTTTGTTTCCTGGCCCTTTTTGTTTTATATTGATATATTAAAATGTTGAAGTGAGGAAGATAAATTTTATATATATTTATAATAAGAAGGTCTTTTAGGACAAAAATAGAAAACTTGATAAATTTTTTATGAAGAAAAAAGTTGTAATGGAAAGAATTACAAAAATTTCTCAAGCGGATGATGGTTGGAGTATAAAGTTTTGGCAGAAACTTTCCTCAACTAAAAGGTTTTCAGTTGCATGGAAAATGTTAGAAGATTACGAAAAGTTCCGAGGTAAAAATGGAGTTAAGTTCAGATTACAGAGAACTGTTGAATGTATTAAAAAAATATAAGGTAAGATATTTGGTTGTAGGTGCGTATGCTGTAATTTATTACACAGAACCACGATATACAAAAGATATTGATATTTGGGTAAAACCAGACATAAAAAATGCAGTGAGGTTATACAATGCATTGAAAGAATTTGGTGCACCGTTGAGAGGTATCCGCGTTGAAGATTTTACTAATCCTAATTTAATTTATCAAATAGGAGTAGAACCTGTAAGAGTTGACATAATTATGAGTTTACCTGGGGTAAGTTTTGATACTGCATGGAAAAGAAGAAAAAAAGTTATGTATGGGGATATTCAGATAAACCTTCTAAGTATAGAGGATCTTATAAAAGTAAAAAAGAAACTTAGAAGACCTAATGATATATTAGACATTGAAAAACTTAAAAAGGTAGCTAAATTAAAACTCAAAAAATGAAAATAAAACATCACATCTTTAATGCTCTCCTAATATTGATTATAGTTTTTTTTCAAAATTGTCATTTGTGAAAAGATATGAAGGTAATGAAAATTAAATTACATATATTTTTACTTGTCTTTTTTCTTACAAAGAATCTTTTTGCAAAAACAGGCCAGTCAATTGATAGTTGGGTACAACTTTCTACACCACCAGGGCAAAAACAAGGTGATGGTGTATGTGTTGTATATGCTAAAAAAGATGGTAAAGACAAAATATATAGCATCCAGGGTGGAACTAATGTTTTTCAAATTTATGATATAGAAACAGATGTGTGGATTAGCACAACTCCACTTCCATATTTTGCTCGTACAGGAGCTGCAATGACTTGGGACGGAGGAAACTTTTTATACATACTTTTAAGTGGAACAACTTTCTATCAGTTTGATATACGGGTGGCGACTTTTACTCGTCTCGCAGACCCACCTGGTAGTGTTGTAGGTGGAGGAGCAATAGTGTATGTAAGCACACAAACAGGTCTTAGTTGGTGTTATGCTTTTCAAGGTGGAGTTAATTCACTATGGAGGTATAATTTAAATACAAATTCATGGGGAACTTTGACAGGTCCCGGGGCTGCTACAAACAGTGGAAGTGCAATGGTTTGGACTAATGATGAATTTATTTACGCTTTGATAGCAGGAGCTTCACCTGTTTTAAGAAGATATAACATAAATACAAATACTTGGTCAAATTTGGCAAATACTCCTGCAAATATAGGTTCAGGTGCATCAATAGTGTGGGATGGTTTAATAATTTCTTCAAACATATATGCTCTTAGAGGTAATAATGATATTAGTTTTTGGAAGTACAATATAGCAACAAATAGTTGGGTTTGGCTTTCTTCTTCTCCTGTTATAGTAGGTAATAATTCCGGAAATAGGTTGGCAAGAGTTGGTGATTATATATATGGAAGGTTGGGGTCAACAAATGATACAGATTCCTTTTGGCGTTACCGTTGGCGTGATGTGGACCCGCCGGGAAAAATTACAGGTTTTGTTGCAGTATCTGATGTAAGCAGTGGTACTATAAATTTAAGTTGGGTATGTCCTGGGAATGATGTTAACGATTTAGGAAACTATGTTGGTAGTTTACCTTTGGGAAGTACTTTTTATATTCAATATTCTTCAATGACAGAAAATGTTGTTTTTTCAACTTCGTCACCACAAAATGTTTATTCAGTATGGATTCCAACAGGTCCTATCGCACAAGGACAAAAAGTTGGCTACACAATAAGTAATCTTGTAGAAGGTGCAACTTATTATTTTAGAATCTGGGCAAGAGACAACGCTGGCAACTGGTCCGAAATATCCGATGGTGCGACAACTTGGGCACAGTATACACCTTTAGCGTCACCTCCTGAAAGTTTAACTGCAATTTCTATATCTTCAACCGCAATTAAACTTGTATGGATATCTTCTACAGGAGCAGTAGCACATCGGATAGAGCATTCTTCAGTATCGTATCCGTCTTATAACTGGATAAGTCGGTCAACTGTATCATTACCAACACAAGAGTATACAGATGTAGGATTGATCCCGGGAGTGACATATTGGTATAGAATTATTGCAATAAATTCCGCAGGTAGACCTAATGAAGCTAATCCAAGTAATGTTGTAAGTACAATAACATATACAGCAGCTCCACAAAATTTTTCTGCGTACAAAGTATGGGTTACAAGTATAGTATGGCGTTGGGAAACTTTAGGTTTTGCTGACGGGTTTAGAATTTATCGTGCAACAGATAATAGCTTAGTAGATGTGAGTAGTACTACAGAATATTTAGAAAAAAATCTTTCCACTAACACTGCGTATGGTCGGTATGTTCGTGCTTATAACATTATGGGAGAATCGCTTAATTCAAACCATGCAACATTTTATACACTTGCAGCTGTACCTACAGAATTGCAAATCTTGGAAGTTTATTCAAGTTCTGTAACAATTAAGTGGAATAATAATACCAATCCAGAGTGGACAAGATATGGTGTTGCAGTTGCGGAAGATGAGAATTTTACTGTGAACCATTCAACAAAGTATGATTTTCAACATAATCTAACTGCGGTTAGTACGACAGTTTTTGGTCTTGGAGGTGGGACAACATATTATTTTCGTGTTTGGGCGTATAATGGAGATGGTATTATTTCTGGATATAGCAATGTGGTTTCCACTGTAACACTTCCTGGAGCACCTTCAGCACCTACATGGTTAGTTGGTGTAGCATTGTCTACTATATCATTAAGGTGGGAATGGAATATTGTTAGGAATGCTACATATTACCAAATATACGATGGTCAAACAGGCCAACTTTTAGCTAATCTTGAAGGTACCGGCACTACTACATGGATAGATGTTAACTTATCATCAAACACAAGATATTATAGATATGTAAAGGCAGGTAACCAATATGGTCTTTCAGCACCGTCAGATATAGTTTCAAAATACACTCTTGCATACCCACCTGAAAGTTTAAATGTAGTAAGTAAAACATCTTCAACTGTGACACTTTTCTGGAACGATTCAGGTGCGTTTAAGTACGAGATTCGCAGGTCTACTGACGGATTTTTTACACAAGTTGTGATTTCAACAGTTTCCCAGACAAGTTTTGTTGATATAGGGTTAATTCCAGGAGCTACATATTGGTATAGAGTTTATGCTGTAAACTATGATAGTGAAACAACTACTGCTATATATGCAGGAGTTTCCACTCGTACATTACCTTCACCTGTGGTTAATTTTAGTGTTGTAACCCGGACTACTTCAACAATAACTTGGAGCTGGAGCATGTCTGCTGGTGCTGATGGGTATAAGATTTATCGTGCTAATGATGATTTTTATTTAACAACAGTGAGTGCTGTCCAATATGTAGCGACAGGATTGTCTACAAATACAGTGTTTGGAATATATGTGGTTGCGTTTAATACTTCAGGTGAGTCTTTAGCATCACCGAAATCAACTTGCTATAC
>JANXDG010000080.1 GCA_025059805.1 Endomicrobiia bacterium | reverse complement strand
AAAACTATAAAAAATATAAACATCACACAACTTGAAGATGGCTGGGTAAGAATGAAGATTGAACTTAAACAGAACCATCTTTGGGGTTTCTGGGCTAATGCCACGGGTTCAAATTTAACTATAAATATTAAACATCCGCCTAAGATAAACTCTGAAAATCCAATCAAAGGAATAAAAATTGCTTTAGAGGCAGGTCATGGTGGTGAGGGTAATACAGGTGCTTTAGGTCTTTCTGGAAGTAAGGAAAAAAATATAAATCTTACTGCTGTAGAAATTTTAGCAAAAGTTTTTGAACAATCCGGTGCTAAGGTTATAATTATGCGTCAAGGTGATACGAATCCAAGTTTTGATGAAAGATTAAAAATTGCATATGACAACTCTGCTGATTTAATAATTTCTCTGCATGCGAACGCTGGGAATATTGAAAATGGATATTTAAATTCTCCAACTGGACCAAGTGTGTTTTATAAACATGAACATTGTAAAGTTTTCGCAGAAATTGTCTATGGCGAACTTATAAATCTGTGGGGGAGGGGGGAAGGTGTTGTTAAAAATTTCAATTATGCTATTGTAAGGCAAACAACAGTACCAGCGATATTAGTTGAGATGGGATATTTAACACATCCTGAAGATGAAGCAAAACTGTTAAACAAAGAAGTTTTGACAAAACAAGCAGAACGGATTGTTTCTGGAACAAAAAAATTTTTGTCAACTATAAAGTGAAATTATATGTATATCAAAGAAATAAAAATTAAACAAATTTTGCCCTGTATAACTGACAAAACAAAAATACGTTTCCATGCAGAACTTGATAATGATATCTCTTTTCTTATGCCATATCTAAACCGCGTGATTGAAAATGCTATATATAATCATAACGCAAATACACTCACTATAAAAATTGATGCTATTATAACAATTTATCCGAAAGAAATTGCTGCAGGACAGGTTAATGATACTGAAAGTGTTTATAAAATCTGTGATTGGTTAAGAACGAAAATAAATTATGTGTATGATAACAAAGATAAAATTGAACCATTATTTGAACGAAGAAGACAACCCACAGCGTTAGAAGTTTATAAACTTCTTCCACAGCTAAATTGCAAAAAGTGTGGTGAGTTAACTTGTATTTCTTTTGCTTTAAAGGTCTTGAGTGAAGAAAAAAACATAATTTCTTGTAGTGAAATTTTTTCTAATAAATTTGGTGAAAAACGGCAAGAACTTTTTAGAATACTTAAAGATTGTGGGTACTATGTACCAGAAGGTTTTGTTTGAGTTTTGATAAAAAGTATTTTTTATTTTTTTAACAAAACTTCTTTTATTTCTTCAACAGATGGAACTTTGCCTGAAAAAACAACCTTACCATCAATTATTACTGCTGGTGTCACTATCACGCCAAGTTTTATAAATTCTTTAGGGTCAGTTATGTGAATAATTTCTACATCAGCTAAACCTATTTCTCTACAAGCTTTTTTAACATTGTCTTCTGTAGTTATGCATCGTTGGCATCCACGTCCTGCTACTATAATTCTCATAAAAAGCGTTCCTCCATAATTTTCTAAAATATAAAATTTCCAAATATCCAACCAACTATTGTGCCTAAAATTATTATTGTTAAAACATAGACAATAGCTTTTTTTATACCAAAAATTCTTGCTATTGCTAACCAGTTAGGTAAACTCAAACCAGGTCCTGTGAGAAGCAGTGCTAATGCTGGACCTTTTCCCATACCAAGTTTCATCAAGGTGTCAACAAATGGTGCTTCTGTCATTGTTGCAAAATAACTTATGCTACCAAGTAGTGTTGCAAAAAACGATGCTTTTATACTATTTCCTCCAAGATATTTTTGTATTAGTTGTTGTGGAACAATTTTGCTTATTATACCAACAATAAAAACACCTATCAAAAGTAGTGGGAATATTGCTTTCACAAAAAATAGGGTTTCTGTTAGCCAACTTTTAATTTTTCGTTTATCTAAAAATTTTAGCGAATAAATAAATACAACTGCTGTAAAAAATAGCCACACTAAAATTTTATATAAATATTTTCCTTTCTGAACAAGATAGTTCGGCATAATTAAAGAAGTAAAAATTAGAACTAACAAAATTAATTCGTTTTCCCCTATGATAGGGTTTCTAACTTCTTGATTAGTTTCTGTATAATATGTATTTAATTTTTCTTTAGAAAAAAATGTCATCATAACGGTTCCGACTATGAAAGCCATAACAAGTGATGCCGAAACTCTCGCTAATACCATATTAATACCAAGGATGTTCCCTGTGTAAAGTAAAGAAAGTATGTTTGTAGAAGGAGCTACCCATAAAACAATAAAAGCGGCTCCAACACCTGCGCCACTATAATAAAGACCGCAAGCTACAGGTATCACAGTACAAGAACATGCTGCTAAAAAGAAACTTGAAATACTTGATAGAAAAAAAGTTTTTAGTTTATTTGTTTTTTCACCAAAGTATAGTAAAACTGTTTGTTTGTTAATAAATGAAACCATAGCGCCTGCTAACAAAAATGCTGGGACTAAACAGGTTAGAATGTGTGTTGCAACATAATCTTTCAAAGATAAAAAACCACTGTTTAATAATTCTTTCATCATAAGTTTTTTCTCACAGTTTTATTTTTTATATCATCTTAAAAGTTATAATAAATAACTAAAATTTGTAAAATATCTTTTGTGATTATTTTTTGGTGTTTTGTTAAAAAAAGTATATCAGATGATTTTCCCCAAAAATTTTTAATTTTTGTTTTTTCTAAATATTTCTATTGTTCTTTCAAAGCCGTCTTTAAGGTAAGCAATTGCTATGCCGTAATTTGTAATGGGAACTCCTTGGGATTTTGCTTTGTATATTCTGCTTAAAACTTCTCTTCTGTTTAACATACAACCGCCACAATGTATTATAAGTTTGTAATCTTTCAGATTATCAGGATAATCTTTGCCGGAGTAAACTTCTATTTTTATATCTTTTTTTGTTTTTTCTTTTATCCAGCGTGGAATTTTATGTCTGCCTATATCGTCACCAATAGGATGGTGAGTGCATGACTCTGCAATCAAAATTTTGTCGTTGTCTTGAAGTTTGTCTATGGTATAAACTCCTTTTATGAACTCGTCTATGTCTCCTTTATTTGCTGCAAAAAGTATAGAAAAACTTGTAAGATAAATATCTTCTGGGACAGATTTAAGAACTTCTTCAAATGCTTGTGAGTCAGTTATTACTATTTTAGGTTTTACTACTAAACTTTTTAAAGTATTTTTTAAGTTTTTTTCGTTAGTTACAACTGCGTTTGCGTTTTTGTCTAAAACTTCTCTAAGTGTTTGTTGTTGTGGTAGTATTATTCTTCCTTTTGGTGCTTCTTTATCAATGGGTATAACCAAAACTACAAAGTCACCTTCTTTTACTAACCATTCTGGTATAAGAGGAGGTGGGGTTATAAAATCTGTTGGTAAAATTTCTATGAGTTTAGACTTAACTATACTTGTTGTTTCAAAACCTTTTGTTTTAGCTGATACCTTTACAAAATGTAAGTTGCGCTGTTGTAGCATCTTCTCTATTTTCTCATCTGGTTCAAAAATGTCTATTTTGTTTAATACTACTAAAAGTTGTGTGTTGTAGCTTTTTGCTTTTTCTATTATCAGTTCTTCATATTCTGTCCATTTGTTTGCTTCTGTAACAAGTATTACAATGTCTGCTCTTTCAAAAACTTTTGTTTTAGCTGATACTTTTACAAAAGGTAGGTTGCGCTGTTGTAGTATTTTCTCTATTTTCTCATCTGGTTCAAAAATGTCTATTTTGTTTAATACTACTAAAAGTTGTGTTTTGTAGCTTTTTGCTTTTTCTATTATTAGTTCTTCATATTCTGTCCATTTGTTTGCTTCTGTAACAAGTATTACAATGTCTGCTCTTTCAAAAACTTTTAGTGTCTTTTCTACTCGTAAACTACCAATGCTACTTACATCATCAAGCCCTGCTGTGTCAATGAATAAAACAGGGCCTATTGGTAAAAGTTCCATCGGCTTTTCAACAGGATCTGTGGTTGTACCAGGCATATCAGAAACAATTGCTACATCTTGTTGTGTAATACAGTTAAGAAGTGAAGATTTGCCTACATTGGTTCTTCCAAAAATTGCTATGTGTAACCTTAAACCTTTTGGAGTTGTAAGTTGCACCTGTTTAGCGAATCTCCTCTTTTAAATTCTAAAACTTTGCCTATATTTTTAACCCTGTTTTCTAAACACTTAAAACATTCAAAACTATCTTCATAAACACATATTTTGTTTGGATAAAGCAAATAATATTTTCTTACCTCTTTCGGTGTAATTATCGGCATTAAAACATTTGCTCCTGCTTGAAGTGCTTTTTCTCTACCAAATGGATCAACTGTACCCATTGCAGTTGTGGCGGGGATGTTAGAGTAAGGTAACAAAATTCTAAGTATCGCAACTGCACGAAGTGTTCTTTCAAATGGTGCTAACTTTGCTTCAGCTAAAGGTGTGTCTGGGTTAGGAATAAATGGACCTATTCCTATCATATCTAAATTTAGTTCTTTACAAAGTAGTAAGTTTTTTACCATAATATCA
>JANXDG010000067.1 GCA_025059805.1 Endomicrobiia bacterium | reverse complement strand
CCAAACCTCGCTAAGTTAGGTCTTTATAAGATACTCAATATCAATAATTTGGAAAATGAAATAATTATTGGTTGTTATGGCAAAATGGCAGAAATGTCAAAAGGTAAAGATACAACAACTGGCCATTGGGAGATTGCAGGGTTGATACTTAACGAACCATTCCCTACGTATCCTAACGGTTTCCCCCAAGAAATTATTGAAGAGTTTGAACGTCGTATAGGTAGAAAAACATTAGGTAACTTCCCCTGTTCAGGGACAGAAATTTTAAAAATTTTAGGTGAAGAACATTTGAAAACTGGCTACCCTATAGTTTACACTTCAGCTGATAGTGTGTTTCAAATTGCTGCTCATGAAGAAGTAATACCGTTAGAAGAGCTTTACCGTTATTGTGAGATTGCAAGAGAAATCTTAGGTAATCCACCGTTTCAACAACATAAAGTTGCACGTGTTATAGCACGGCCGTTTCTCGGGACAAGTAAAGAAAATTTTAAACGTACGGAGAACCGTCGTGATTTTAGTATCAAACCGTTCTCAAAAACACTTCTTGATTATGTTAAAGACAGCGGTGGTAAAGTTGTTGGGATAGGAAAAATAGAAGATATTTTTGCACAACAGGGACTTACTGATATTATACATTCAAAAAATAATCAGGAAGGAATACAAGCTACGATAGATTCACTTAAAGCTTATAACCAACAAAAAACACTTATTTTTACCAACCTTGTAGATTTTGATATGTTATGGGGTCACAGGCGTCTTGTAAACGATTACTACGAAGGTTTAAAATATTTTGATACAAAACTTGCTGAAATGTTAGAACTACTTACAGAAGACGATTTGTTGATCATAACTTCAGATCATGGTAATGATCCTACATATACAGTTCATACGGACCACACACGAGAGTATGTACCACTTCTTGTTTATTCAAAAAATAAAAATTTTGTTCCTAACAAAAATCTTGGTCTAAGAAAGACATTTAGTGATATAGCAAAAACCGTTGATGAATTATTTTACCTTGATAAAATTCAAAACGGGACAAGTTTTGCAAGGGAGATTTTTAATATATGAAAAATTCGTTGATTGATAAAATAAACGAAGCAGTAAGTTTTATTCTTGCAAAAGTTCAACCGTTGAAACCACAGGTTGGTATAATTTTAGGTTCTGGCTTAGGTGAACTTGCTGAAAGTGTGAAAGAAAAAATTGTGTTACCTTATTCAGAGATACCAAATATGCCAAAATCAACCGTTTCGGGACATAAAGGGAATTTTGTTTTTGGTAAACTTGAAGATAAACCAGTTATGGTTATGCAAGGTAGAGTGCATTTTTATGAAGGATATACCTTACAGGAAGTTACATTTCCTGTACGGGTAATGCAAAAGATTGGAGTAAAATTTTTAATTCTAACTTCTGCTGTCGGCGCAATAACAGGAAGATTGCCACTTAAACCTGCAGATATAGTGCTTGTCAAAGACCATATAAATTTTTTAGGTGATAATCCGCTACGAGGCCAACATTATGACGAATTTGGTGAACGTTTCCCTGATATGTCAGAAGTTTATAGTTCTGAGTTAAGAACGATAGCAAAAAAAGTTGCATCCAGATTAAAAATTAAAGTTTACGAAGGTGTATATCTTGCCAACCGCGGTCCTTCTTATGAAACACCAGCTGAGATAAAAGCGTTTAAAAAACTTGGAGCTGATGTTGTTGGTATGTCAGTTGTACCTGAGGCAATTGTTGCAAACCAGGCAAGAATAAAAGTTTTAGCTATAGCGTACATTTCAAACCTTGCAGCAGGAATATCAAAAAAAGCATTGTCACACGAAGAAGTTCTTGAAGTTGCAAACGTAGTCGGCGTGAAAGTTAATAAACTTATTAAAGAGATAGTGAGAAAACTGTAAGTGTAGATGCGTGGATGTGTAAATGTGTGGATGTGTTGATGGGTTGTTTTTGGTTAATTAAATAATCAGGAGATTTTGGAATTCAACAATAAATATGATATTTCTGACTACAAGACGTTTGTTTGTATTCAAAAATATATAATTAGTACAGCAAATCGTTATTTTTTGATTTTATTATATAAAAACCATATCTAACCTGTCTTAGCTGCTGATGACAGACAGGGTAGATAAAAAATCTCAAAAAGAAAGAGGTAACTATGTATGAGAAAAACAAGGGGTATGTTATTTATTTTACTGTTTTGTACGACATTACTTTTTTCAGCACAACAGAAAGATCTAACTTATAAACAGATAAATCTTTTATTAGATGTACTAAAATATGCGGAAGAGAACTATGTTGACGAAGTTGATAGACAAAAATTAATGATTTCTGCAATAAAAGGTATGTTGAAACCGCTTGACCCGTTTACACAGTTTATGGAACCTGATACTTATAAAGAACTAAAGACAGAGACAGAAGGACAGTTTGGCGGTTTAGGGATAAGAATTGCGATACGTGACGAATGGCTAACTGTTATCACACCATTACCCGGTACACCTGCGTATAAAGCAGGTATATTGCCAAATGATAGAATAATAAAAATTGAAGGTGAATCAACTTACGGTATTACGATAGAAGAAGCTGTAAAAAAACTACGAGGTACGCCAGGTACAAAAGTTAACATAACAATTGCCCGTGAAGGTGTGAAAGATCCTATTGATTTTACTATAACACGAGATATCATAAAGATTGAGATTATAAAATACAAGATGTTGCAGAACCAAGTTGGATATATTGCACTTTATGAGTTTAACAATAATTCTTATAACGATATTTCCAAAGCGTTAGAAGAACTTAAAAAACAAGGAATGAAAGGATTAATTTTAGATTTAAGAAACAATCCTGGTGGATTACTGGACCAGGCAGTGAAAATTTCAAAATTGTTTATCGGCGATAACAAACTTATTGTTTATACTGAAGGGAGAAAATCGCCAAGGAAAGAATATCGCGCGGACGCTACGGCACCGTATGGTGATATACCGATGATAGTGTTAGTTAACGCAGGGACAGCTTCAGGGTCTGAAATTTTAGCTGGTGCACTACAGGATAATAAACGTGCAATCATTATCGGTTCAAGGACATTTGGTAAAGCGTCAGTGCAAAGTGTTTTAGATTTAGGTGACGGTTACGGGTTAAAACTTACAACTGCGAGATATTATACACCATCGGGTCGTTGTATTGACAGATTGGAAATGTCAAAAGATAAAACTTCAGTGAAAACTTCTACTGAAGCTGTTGGTGGGATACTTCCAGATATTGTTATTGAAGTGTCAAAAGAAGTAGAGGCAAAATTGTATCAACAACGCGAAGAAATATACTATCCTGGTAAGGAACCTACATCTGCAGTTAAAAAAGAAGAACAAGTTGAAGATGTAGTTTTAAACCGTGCAGTTGAGATAATGAAAGCAATTAATATCTACAGTGGGAAATAGTTATTTAGTTGTCTAGTCATTCAGTTATTTAGGTATTTAAGATGAATTATAATAACAAAACAACTAGACAACTTAACGACTAAACAACCAGACCACTAAATGACTAAACAACCAATTAATGTTTTAGGAATAGAAACATCTTGTGATGAAACTGCCGCTGCTGTGGTTGATAGTAATTACAACATAATTTCTAATATAATCTTTTCACAACAGAAACTTCATGCACCGTATTTTGGTGTTGTACCAGAACTTGCCAGTAGAACACATTATGAAAAAATTCAGTATGTTGTAAAAAAAGCTTTAACGAAAATAAGTATCAAAAAAATTAATTTAATATCTTATACTGAACAACCGGGACTAAAAGGTGCGTTGTTGATAGGTAAAACTGTTGCAAAAACTTTAGGATATTTGTATTCAATCCCGACGATAGGTGTTAACCATCTATGGGGACATATTCATTCTGTTATTCTTTCATATAGAGGAAAAATTAAATTTCCATTTGTGTCATTAATAATTTCTGGTGGACATACTGAACTTAGTATTGTAGAATCTTATACTGAACGAAAAGTTTTAGGGCAAACACGAGATGATGCTGTTGGCGAATCGTTTGATAAAATAGCTAAGTTACTTTCTTTTTCAATTAAAAAAGAAAGTAAGCAAAGAAAAAATGCGAAGTTGTTATCGTTACTTAAAAAATTTACCTATCCAGGTGGGCCTGTTGTTGAAAAACTTGCAAAATATGGTGACCCTAAAGCAATCAATTTCCCACGACCTTATATGTTGGACAGCTGGGATTTTAGTTTCAGTGGTATAAAAACAGCAGTACTTTATTATTTAAACTCACAAAAAAGAATTCAGCCTGAATTAGTTTATAACATCTGTGCATCATTTCAAGAGTCAATTATTGATACGCTTGTTACAAAAATAACCTATGCAGCTGAAAAATTTAATTGTAGAAGGATTGTTATTAGTGGTGGTGTATCTGCTAATCAATACCTGAGAAAAAGATTTATGCAAATAGCTAAACAGAAACTACTTGAGGTTTACTTTCCTAAAAAAAATTTGTTTACCGACAATGCTGCGATGATATCCTGTGCAGGATATCATTTTTTTACGGATAAATGTTGATTTTAACTCACAGATTTAATACCTAAATCCAAATCTAATAATTCGCCTTCAGGAGGATAAAAAATGGTTTTAAGATTTAACAAACATAGAAGAACTTTGGAACAAGATGAATATAGATATGAACTCCAAGATCTTGAGGAACCAAATCTTTTCCGCGACATATTTTCTTATGATGAGATACCCAAGATACCGTTTAATCATAGATTGGTACCGATGAACCCTGCTGAAGAAATATGGATCACAGACACAACATTTCGTGATGGCCAGCAAGGGTTTGGTAATTTTACAGTTGAACAAATTGTAGATTTATATAAACTTATGTCGGAACTTTCAGGGCCAAATGGTATAATAAGACAATCAGAATTTTTTATTTATACTGAAAAAGATAAAAAAGCTGTTGAAGAATGTAAAAAATTAGGACTGAAATATCCTGAAATTACCTCATGGATTCGTGCTAATGAAAAAGATTTTGAGCTTGTCAAAAGTATGGGAATAAAAGAAACAGGTATACTTGCGTCTATATCAGATTATCATATATTCTACAAACTTAAGATGAAACGAAGCCAAGCAATGGCACATTATTTAAAAATTGTTGAGAAAGCGCTTGAACTTGGTATTATCCCGAGAGTACATTTTGAAGATATAACAAGGGCAGACTTTTATGGTTTCGTAGTACCTTTTGCACGACAGTTGATGAAACTCGCACATGAAGCAAAAATGCCAGTTAAAATACGTGCTTGTGATACATTAGGGTATGGGGTAACATATCCTGGAGCGTCTTTACCACGAAGTGTACCTGGTATAATTTATGGACTAACACGGCTTGCAGGTGTACCGTCGGAATGGCTTGAGTGGCACGGGCATAACGATTTTTATTTTGGTATAGTTAACGCGACAACAGCATGGCTTTATGGTTGTTCAGCAGCAAACGGTTCACTTTTAGGTATAGGCGAACGTACAGGAAATACACCTATTGAAGCGTTATGTATTGAATATGTAGCACTACGAGGTGAAACAAACGGTATGGACCTTTCCGCTATAACTCGTATCGCTGAATATTTTAAAGAAAAGATTGGATATAGAATACCGCCGAACCAACCTTTTGTTGGAGAAAACGCGTTTAAAACACGTGCTGGTATCCATGCAGACGGTTTATTAAAGTACGAAGAAATTTACAACATATTTAACACGGAAAAAATTCTTGGTAAAAAACCTGAGGTTGGAATATCAGACAAATCAGGCCTTGCAGGTATTGCATACTGGGTTAATACAAAACTTAAAATACCTGAGAACGAATGGCTTCCTAAAGATCATCCTGGAATATTAAAAATAAAAGAATGGATAGATGAACAATACAGTGTTCACTACAGAATAAGCGATATCACAGACGAAGAAATGTACGATCTTGTAAAAACTCACCTACCTGAGGTTTATAACAAATACAAACGCAGATAATCTGTGAAATTCAACTTCAAGTATAAAAAGCTCGTCAGTGTTTCAATATCACTGTTTGTATTAATTTTTGTATTTTATAAAACAACAGTTGAACATATTGACATAATCTATACAAACGACCTTCACGGTAGGTTAAACATCTTACCTAAAATAGAATATTATATAAACCAAAAAAATTTAGACCGAGGAAGACTTTTGTTGTTAGACGCGGGAGATTTTATCCAGGGGACGCCTGAAAGCGATTTTTTCAAAGGGGAAAGTATGGTTGAACTTTTTAACGCAATTAGTTACACAGCAGCGGTTGTTGGTAACCACGAGTTTGACTTCGGCGAGGATAACCTTGTGAAACTTGCACAAAAGGCAAAATTTTGTTTTTTAGGTAGTAATATATGCGATATTAATGATAATCTGAAACCATATATTACGAATTATGTTGTGAAAAATGTTGGCAGTGTAAGAGCAGGGATTTTTGGTTTGTTAACAAAACAAGCAAGGTTTATAATTGCACCACAACATATAAAAAATGTTGAGTTCAAAGATGAGATTTTAACAGCAAAAAATGTTGTTGACGAGTTAGTAAATCAAAAAGTTCAACTAATTATTTGCGTATCTCATATGGGTTATGATGAAAAAAAACGTCCATCAGAAATTGTTAACGATGTATTGTTAGCAAAAGAAGTTCCTGACATTGATATTATAATAGGTGGACATACTCATAGAACATATAGAAAATATATTGGTAAAACGCTAATTGTACAAACTGGCGCTTATGGTGAAAAGTTTGGACATTTAAGAATCTCTGTTTTTAAACCTATAAAAAAAGTATTCAGAATAAAAAATAGGTTTATTTCAACGAATAAGTTGAAAGATGGAGAGACACTGCAAAAAATTGTTAAAAAATATGTTGCAGAAGTAAGCAAGATCTTTGATAATCCTGTAGGTTTTTTAGAAACCGATTTACCTCATTATAGAGATAAAGAATCACCACTCGGAAATTTTATATGCGATATTATGGTACAAACTGCAAGGACAGATTTTGCAGTGACAAACTCCGGTGGTATTCGTGGAAGTTTAAACAGAGGTGAATTACGATACAGGGATATTTATAACATCTGTCCGTTTGATAACACAATAGTGAAAACAAAACTTACCGGGAAAGATATAAAAGAAATATTTGAACATAGTGTATCAGGTAAGTATGGGATACTTCAGGTTTCAAAAGAGGTAAAAGTTGTTTATAATCTTAAGGAACCACTTGGCAGTAGAGTGAAAGAATTGTATATTAAAGGTAAGCCTGTAGTTGAGAATCAGATATACTCTGTCACAACTAATAGCTTTTTAGCATCTGGTGGCGAAGGTTATCATTGGTTTTCAAAAATATCTTTAGATGATACTCACATTAAAGTTAGAGATGTTATTAAAGAACATATACAAACTCGTAAAGTGATAAAAGAGAAACCGCAACCAGGAAGGATTATACTTTTACTTGAATAGTTGAAACTTCTTTTTCAATTTATTATAAATTTTTAACTTACCAAACTCTTCCGGGGTGGTGTAATTGGTAGCACAAGGGACTTTGGATCCTTTAGTCGTGGTTCGAGTCCACGCCCCGGAGGTTTTGTTGTTT
>JANXDG010000027.1 GCA_025059805.1 Endomicrobiia bacterium | reverse complement strand
CCCACTATTTCTAAAACGACGATATATAATACGTTGAAAGAATTTACTGAGAAAGGATTAATAATAGAGATTCCTACTGAGTATAAACTTTGTTTTGATGGTTATACTGAGCCACATAGTCATTTCATATGTGAAGAATGTGATAAAATTTATGATTTAGATATAGATTTTGAAATTACAAAAAAACAGAGAATTGAAGGGCATATAATTAAAAAATTTTGTGGTATATTTAAAGGTATATGTAAAGAATGTCAGAAAAAGGAGAAGCATAGATGAATCTACAAGCGTTGTATAAAATTGGATATGGTATGTATATTGTCTCAACAAAAAATAAAGAAGGTAAATTTAATGGACAAATTGCAAACACAGTATTCCAAGTTACCTCGGAACCACCACAAATTGCTGTATGTTTAAACAAACAAAATCTTACAACTGAATATCTTAAAGAAAGCAAAGTTTTTGTTGTCTCTGTGCTTACAGAGCAGGCACCTATGCAGTTTATAGGACGGTTCGGGTTTAAGTCGGGAAGGGACATAGATAAATTTAGCGGTGTCAACTACAAGATTGGAATTTTAGGAGTGCCAGTTGTATTAGATTATGTAGCTGCTTATCTTGAAGCAGAGGTTGTTTCATATACAGATGTTGGTTCACATATTGTGTTTGTTGGCAAAGTTGTAGATGCTAACATAATAAATGAGGATACACCTATGACTTATGCATACTATCACTTAATGAAAAAAGGTAAAGCACCAAAGACAGCTCCTACATACATAGAAAGTAGTAAAGAAACAAATTTACAAGATCAGAAAGGAGAAACAGAGATGAAAAAATATAAATGTACTGTATGCGGATATATCTACGATCCACAGAAAGGTGATCCTGATAACAACATACCTGCAGGGACACCGTTTAAAAAACTTCCTGACGATTGGGTTTGTCCTGTATGTGGTGTTGGTAAAGATGCGTTTGAGGAAGTTAAAGACTAACTGAATTTTCTAATTTGATGAATTTAATATTTGTTTCCTTTTTATTGGGTATGTTTACTTGGTTTCTAACAATGGTAGGGTCTAGTGTTGTATTTATAAACAAGCAACCTACAAGAAAATTTGTAGATGCAGCATTAGGTTTTTCAGCAGGGATTATGCTTTCTGCAAGTATTTGGTCATTGCTTTTACCATCAATTGAAATGTCTGAAAATATAAGTTTACCAAAGTGGTTACCACCAACTTTAGGATTTTTGTTAGGTACGATTTTTATAAACATAATTGATAATCTTGCACCACATTTACATATTTTTGAACCACATACAAAACAAGAAGGTATTAAATCAAATTTAAAAAAACCAATTTTGCTCTTTTTAGCAATGACGATACATAATTTTCCTGAAGGTTTAGCAATAGGTGTGAATTTAGGTAGTGAAAACCTATTAAATGGCGTAGTGTTAGCATTAGCAATAGGTATTCAGAATATACCAGAAGGTATGGCTATATCTTTACCACTTAATGTTGAGGGTATATCAAAACCAAAAAGTTTCTTTTATGGACA
>JANXDG010000007.1 GCA_025059805.1 Endomicrobiia bacterium | reverse complement strand
TAATACCCCAACTGTGAACCTTCTCTAAACGTAGCTCCTATACCCATAACTGCCCATTTACCACCACGAATTGAAACAATACCATTAGAACATATATAACTTGTTTCTGTCTCAACCATAACAACATCTGTTTTTACTTTTGGAATCATATCTGGAGATTGTGGACCATCTTCTTTTTTCTTATCAGGTTCTTTCTGAATAACTATTTTATCATTAAACTTAAACTCTCCATTTATAATATTACCGTTTTCATCAATTTGTGCACCTGCTAACATCTTCCCTTTAACCTTTTCACCATCAGGATTAATATACCAGCTATCCACATCTTTAACTACAAAATTTCCTATCGGTGTAACTGCTACTACCTGAGTTTTATTTTCAATTTCAATACGTAAATCATTACCTTGTAAAGTCATCTCTATTTCTTTATATTCGTCATAACATACTCTTCTTACTCCTTCAATATCAACTTCTTCACCGTTTTTTAACTTATCTGCAAAGTATAAAGCTGCTGCAAAATCTGCAAAATTTTTTCTTCTCTCTTCAAAAGTATCACCTAATTTATGAAAGTTACTTAGTAATGCATCATGGATTGTTTGATAAAGTGAACTGGAAGGATCAGGCAGTTTAATTCCTTTTGCCCAAAGCTGTATCGGTGTAGAACCTGCATAAGAAACCCCATTGTTAACACAAGCAGAAGCATAATGTCTAGCTTCAAGTTCACTCATACCAGCAGCGCGCGCAGCATTGTGGTAATCTATCTCTCTTTTAACTACAGTAACTGGACCTCTAGCAGAATCTTTTACTGGAGTATATATTGTATACGGAGACCCTCCAGATGTAGTTCCTCCACCTGTAGACCCTTTAGATGTGCGCTTTCTACTATCAAGTTGTCTATCAGGTAGTGCAGTTCCTCCACTTGTAGACCCTTTAGATGTGCGCTTTCTACTATCAAGTTGTCTATCAGGTAGTGCAGTTCCTCCACCTGTAGACCCTTTAGATGTGGGCTTTCTACTATCAAGTTGTCTATCAGGTAGTGTAGTCCCTCCACCTGTAGGACCTTTAGATGTGGGCTTTCTACCTTTATCAACAGGTCGTCTTGCTCCTTTCACTTCTCTAAGTTTTTGCTCAACAAGTTTTTCACCACTCACTACCTCTACTTCAGATAATACTTTAATACTACCTTTTGTTTTCTGTTTAAACTCTTCAACTAACATCGTATATGTATTACCATCAGCATCTTTATATGTAATTTTATCACCATCTATACTCGTCACTGTCACATAATGCCCCATACCACCTCCTAAATCCATCCATACAATTACAGGTCTCCCTGAAGCAAGCGCTTCTTTTAACCCTTCAATGTCTGTTTTATACCCAGAAAGTGAAACACCAAAACTTGCCGCTACTTTCTGTAAAGCAAACATTGAAATCTGTACCTGAGAAGCATCATAGTTTGAAGTAGAAGTAGTCTGAAAATTACCAGTAAGAATATCCACGAGTATCGCTTTTGCTGCTATCAACGCACTTGATACTATAACACCAGCAGAATCTAATACATTCTTTAACGCTTCTACTGCACAGTTTATAATTTTATCCCCTTGAGATTTAAGGTAAGCAATTATATTTTGTACTTGTTCTGCGGTAAGATTTGCAAGCTGTTCAACTGACAAACCCAACTCTGCTGCGATCTGTGCTTTCTTTTGAGGATCAGCATTTAGGTACTCATAAAGCTTACCTTCAATATAAGAAATTGCCTGCTGTACTGTCTGTAGTTGTCTCGCTGACACAACAGAACCAAGTTGTTGCTGTTTTAACTTGTATTGTTGAAGGTCAGCTACAAAAATTGATTTAATTTTAGAAATAAGGACATTAAAGAAGGTACCCTTTGTCTCTTTCTTCGTTTTATCGTCAAGTTCTTCCCCTAAGGATACAATAGACAATGTTTTACCATCCCACTGTTGTAAAAATTCTTTTTCATTCATCACAACTCTTTCTTTCCCATCCACACCTATTCCTACAATCTTGTCATCCTTTATATCTGTAACAATCAAAAACATTCCTTTACCAGTTGTACTATCTTTAAGATACACAATTGCTGGAGATTCTTTTAATACTTGTTTTAACTGTTCGTAATTTATCTGTCCTGAATTAAGATTAACACCCTGCTGTTTCGCAAGTTCCTGAAGTTGTTCTATTGTAACTTCAGGTTCGTCAACAGTTTGGTTCTCTTTTCTTAGTTTTGAAACTAAATTTATAAAAAATTGTGTTATAGCATTGCGAACATTTGATAAAAGTTCTTGCAAGTTTTGTGTTAACTTCTTTACCGTAACATCACTTTCAGGTAAATCTTTGTCCATCCTTAAAGAAATAATCTCAGCTACTTTTTGTTTAAGTTGTTCCTTGGAAAGGTTTTCCACTTCCTGACGGGTAAGACCTAAAGAAGTAAGCATATTATCTTGTGTTTCTTTATCTGAATTAGTGAACTTTTCCACCCACTCTTCAGCTAACTTCACTGATGTAGCAAGTTTTTGTTGAGTTCTTGTAGTAAGTTGTCGTTGAACCTCCTCTTGTTGTACAGGTTTTTGCTCTTGAAGTTGTTGTTGAACAGCCTTAGATTTATCCTCAGAAAAAGATTTATCTAAAAGATTTATTACTTCAACCTTCTTTTCACCTTTTTCATCAGTTGTATGCCTGTAAAGTAAGTTTTTATTCTTATCCTCTACCTCTACAAGTTTACCTTCTTTATCAAACCTATAGATTTGGTTTGTGTTTTTATCATAAATTTCAGTAAGTTTTTTTGTCTGCAACTGCTCAGCTACTGTTGACCATTTGTGATACACACTACGCTGGTTTTTGTATTTCTCCTCTAATACCTTCTCATATAAAGAAGAAAAACCAGATGTCCATAAAATGGTGATTAAAAATGAAATTAAAGTTATTGTAGAAATTATCTTTCTTACAGGTGAGTAAGTTAGGTAAGAAGTAAAACTTAAATTATTATTTTTCATTTTGCACCCCCCTAATTTATATACTACTTCTCGGTAGTATAAAATAATAAATTCTTTCAATGTTAAATATAACAGTAAAACTTAAAAATAAAAGAAGAAACACACAAAAAATTTTGTTTAATAAGAAACAAACTTTGCTTTGTAAAAATAATTCAAAAAATTTTAATTTTCTATGAGATTCTATAGTAGTAATTATAACATTCTGCAGTTTTTTATGCTCTTCTTTCTTTTGGTCATCCTTTTGTGGCAGATGAGAAAATATGTAATATATATTAATCAAGTTTGAGATGTGAGTTTTAAAACTTAACCATACTACTTTAAGAATAGTACTAAGTGAGGGAAGTTCACACCTGTCAACAAACTCTACAAAACCTACACCCCATAAAAACTGTGAAAAAATAAGGAGAATAACTATTGTTTTTTTCATACCCTAAACTTTTAAAAATTAAACTATCTTAATGTGAAATAACTTCCAACTTTATGTGAATTTTTTGTGAAAAATTTTAAACCAGATGAGTAATTTAGAAGGTTAAAAAATTACTAATTCGCCTTGATATTTTAAATATACCTTACCAAAACTGCTAACAACCATCTTTATATCGTTTATTATCAATACACATTCCTCGTTTTGATTTTATAAGAACCTCCTGTTTTTAATAGTAGCGAGGATTCAGGGAAAAAACAAAATCACTTGCGCCCTTGTGCTCTTGGGCTCTGTGTTGCTCTTACGCTCTTATGCTAAGTTGCTCTTGCACACTTTTGTTTCTGTACTACTATGCTACCCCTCATTACTCAAACATATTCACTCAATGTTTTTATAATTTTTTTCTTCCGTCTCCGTATAAAACCTCTTCCATGCTTTATACAAATTAAATATCTTTTGTCTTGCCCAAGTATAACTTTTTATCATCTCGTTGCAGACAACTTTATCCAACTGGTCAGAATACACATCACGTACTTGTTCAATATACACCATAGCTTTATTACACAAAAATAATACTTCCTCTATAAGCTGCATAGCTTTTGTCTTATCATCAAACCTTCTTGAATGTGCTTCTGCAATATAATGTGGAATTTTCATACTAACATCTACAAGTTCTTTCTTTAAAGGCACATCTTCAGGTAAAAGTGGAACTATCTTTTTCATTACATCAACAAAAATCTCAGCTGTTCTCTGATACACCTCTAAATCACGGAAACTCCTTATCGGCTTTTTAGACCTAAACCTACTACTTGGGCTATATTTGTATCCCATTGGTTGTTCCCCCTACTAACGGTAGTTTACACTGTGCAGGATTTTCTTCCTTCTGTTTCTTCCTCAACTTATAAATAACATGCAACGGGAAAAATTCAAAATAACTTTCATTATCAAACCATCCACATTTAAACTCGTAAAGTCGTAACCCAGTCAACCGCGATAAAGCAATCGCATAAAGTGTCAACTGTTCAATTGGCCTATGTTTTTCTGCATCAGGTTTATAGTCCAAAATATGTATCGCACCGTTCCTAATCTGTAATATATCTATATGACCTGTAATTGCTGATATTTTTTCGCCCGTAGGAGTACTAAAAATGTCAGGTATTACAAAACCTAACTCTTTCTGCATATGTTCAACATCTTCTTCTTTAAGATATACTGGTACCTCACAAGCAACACTCACAGAATCATTAGCAATCATAAAATCCTGTATTGCCTTATGACGAAGTTTATTATCTGCTACTGCTTGAAGAACAAGTTCTGCTATCCTACAGGCAAAATTATGTTTCTTACGAAATATAACCTCACTTAAGTCAAACCCTGGCTTTAACTCAGACATCCTTGCACCATCCCTAAACAACTGGTGTGGACACTCAACTGAGATAAGGTCTAAAAATTCACGTAATGGTTCAAACCTCGTATGTTTAAACTCTTGCAAAATCAAAGCAATTTTTGCACGATGGTACTTAAACTCAAACACTTGACGATGAAACAATTTCACAGATTGTATCACCTGATTTGCAGAAAATAATTTCAATCCAAATTCGCGCATACGTGAGTATCTACAGAGTGGCTGGAATTCTTTTACCCAGTCAGATAAAGTGGATGGTTTAACTTCAAGACCATATTTCTCTTTAAGTAGTTTACAGGACTCTTCTAAAGTCCAACCAGTATTATAAAGAGATAAACCATCTAAAATTATACTTAGCGGAAATTGTTTACCTTTAACTTTCTGTGGAGTAAAAACTTTTTTACAATTATTGCAATAGTAAAGCTGTACAGTTTCAAACTTCTTTTTCCTTCTACCTTTCTTTACAATATCTTTACCCTTGCAATA
>JANXDG010000062.1 GCA_025059805.1 Endomicrobiia bacterium | reverse complement strand
CTGACATATCAGAACTTTCAGCAAAAAATGGAATGTTAACATTATCAGGATGTTGTGTTGACATTACTTTTGGAATTTTTATCATAACTTATAGCAAATCATTTTAAGATTTATTAATATATTAATAATTTAATTGCTAATATATAAAATTTTCTAGTAAAAATGCAAGTAAAATAATGAAAACAGAAATAGATGGTTCAATTGGTGGAGGACAAGTTTTAAGGACAGCATTAGGCCTTTCTTGTCTTTTCAAAAAACCTTTTCGTATTACAAACATAAGAAAAAACCGACCAAATCCAGGACTCCAAGAACAACACCTTCAGTGTATATTAGCAGCATCAAAACTTTCAAATGCAGAAGTCAAAGGTGCATATAAAGGCTCCCAAGAAATTTATTTTTCACCACAAGAAATCAAAAATACATCTCTTGAAATAAAAATCTCTACAGCAGGTTCTGTTGGACTGGTTTTACAGAGTTTATTAATTATAGGATTTAAGTATCCATTAGAAATAAAAATTGTAGGAGGAGCAACTTATGGTAAATGGGCACCTTCAGTTGATTTCATTGATAAAGTTTTTTGTTTTTGGTTAAGAAAAATAGGAATGCAAATAGATATTAAAGTTTCTAAACATGGATTTTATCCAAAGGGAGATGCTTTAGTTGAAGTTAAAATAATACCTAAAGATAAGTATGAAAGTATTTTTATAGAAAAAATTAACCAAGTAAAAAAATTCAATCTAATTGCTGTAGCATCTGAAAATCTTAAAAAACGAGATGTATTAGAAAGAATGGTAAAAAAAGCAAAAGATGAGATTAAAAAAAAATTTGATTTGCCAGTTGATATAGATATGATCTATCAAAAAACTTCTTGTGATGGTTGTGGTTTAACAATTTATACAGACACTTTAGAGGGTGTTATAGGTAGTTCTTTATGTGGCGAAAAAGGAAAGACAGCTGAAGAGGTAGCAAAAGAAACTATTGATATGGTATTATACGACTTAGCTAAAAACTCATTGGATAGATTTACTGCCGATCAAATTATACCATACTTAGCTTTATTAAAAGGTAAAATCAGAATTCCTTTTATTACAGACCATATACGATCTAACATTGAAGTTGTAAAAAAATTTATTCCTGCTGAGTTTATAATAGAGGAAAACTATATTGAAGTAAAATAAAATTCTTTAAGTCTCCTCTAAATCTTCTTCAGAAACTTGAACTGAAGGGATAGTTTTAATAAGTTTCTCAAAAGTTTGATAAAAATCATCTGTTAGATTTCTTTTGTGTTTACCATATATGCTTTGTATTGCTTTAGACACAATGGCTTCCTTATAAAGGGCATTTTTAAATCCTAACTCTTCGTAGCGTTTATTTAAAACATCTTTGGCTTCAAGCAAAACTTTAGCTCTTTTTTCTCTTTCCTTTTTTGCATTTTTTAAAGTATCATCTAAAAACAAATCAACTTTTTTAAGGACTTTCTCAAAAGCATATCCTGGGAATTTCTCATCTTTTATTTTTTCAATTATTATTCCTATAGTAATGTAATAAGCCTGCTCTACCATAGCCTCAAGTTCAGTTTCTTTAATATCAGGTTTGTTTTTAAGATATGCATTAAAAATCTCATAAGCTTGATGTGCTTTATCTCTTAAAGTGGGTACTTTTTCTATGTTTAAAGAAATAATATAATCCTTAATATATGAAGGGAGTATTATTGCTGGAATAGAACTTATCCCTAAAATCTTTGCTGCTAAAAGTCTATGTTGACCATTTATAACTTCAAATTTATCATCCTCTGTAGATTTAAGGAGAGTTATTGGTTCAACGAACCCAATTTTCTCAATTGATTCAGCAAGACGTTTGACATGGGGTTCTGAAATACTTCTTTCAATAGTAGGTATTATTATTTTTTCTACATCTACCATGTGAAAAATTATATCTATATTTTTGTAAGGATCCTTAAAAGTTAATGGTAGTTTTTTAACATCTTTCATAATATTTTTCTTCTAAATAAAGGATCTTCTTATAAGATTTGATGTATTTTTAAAATGGAAAGTTTCAAAAGGAAAGTTTAATATTTAAACATTTCTTTTAAAAGTGTATTTAGGCTATAATTCTTTTCTATATTTTTTCTTGCTTCTTCTTTAAATTTCAGATACAAACTATGGTTGTCTAATAGAATTTTAATTTTTTCAATCCAATCATTTAAATCATCAGCTTTAGCAACAAAACCAGTTTTTCCATCCAATATTATGTTTTTAGATCCGCCTTTATCTGAAACAACAGCTGGTAAACCACACGCTTGTGCTTCTAAAACTACCATCCCAAAAGTATCTGTTATACTCGGGAAAACAAATAAATCTGAGCCTGAGTAAATATATGGTAAAAAATTTTGCTCAATTTTTCCTATAAAAATAATACTATCTATGTTTTTTATTTTTGCTTTGAGTTCATCTTTGTATGGACCATCTCCTACTATTAAAAGATTAAGATGATTGCGTTTCATAATGATTTCTTTATACACTTGAATAAGAAAATCTAAATTTTTATCTTTTGAAATTCTTCCAACATATAGCAATATAGTATTCCCATTTAAATTAAATATTCTTCTGATTAAATTTTTAGCTTCATCTAATCTTGGATAAAACAGATTTAAATCTATTCCTCTTTTAAAAATTTTCAATTTATTTTTATCATAACCTCTCTCTTCAAGAATTCTCATATATTCAACTGATGGCACCTCTACTCTATCAACACAACTATAAAACCACTTTACATATGCATCCACAAGATTTACCAAAGATTCATCATCAACTATCTTTTTAGCTTGTTCTGTAAAATCTGTATGAAAAACACCGACACTTTTTACACAAAAAACTTTAGACATCAAAAGACCCACAAGTCCTAATGGCCCTGGAGTAGAAATATAAATCTCATCAGGATTATACCTTTGTAGTTCCTTAAGAGATTTAAGCACAGAGGGAATTCTTAAAATGTACTGTTCATAATACGGAAGACGAAATTGATAAATTGATGGTAAATTAATTACATTGGATGGTAAATTTTGGTCTTTTGTTTCATCAAAAGAGGAAACAATCCTTAAATTTTTACCCATTTCATATGCTTTTGAGGCTATTTTCTTAAGAGTAACTGAAACGCCATTTAGGTCATTAATTGTATCTGTAAACCAAAGAATATTTTTTTCTTTTAAAGAAATATCTTGAAACTTAGCAATAAAATTATTCAAAAGTTCCCTATCCTGATTTAAATGTTTAAAAGCAGAAAAGAAAGGTACTGACAAAAAAACTCCACTTAAGAAGTAAGACATATTCTTTAAAAAATTAGCGAGATCTAAAGTTTTAATATCTTTTTCAAACGATTCAAAAATTACTTTTATAAATTCATCGGAGATGTTTGAAATATCTGAATAGAAAATTTCAAGTTTTTCATCTATATCTTTTTTACTGTTTTTTTTGAGGTTTTCAGCTAATCTCATTATTAAGTTTGATATATTATTTTTTCTCTTTCTTTTTATAATACTTATATTCAACTGAATTTTATCAAAAAAACTAAAAGATTTTTTATTAAAAAGATTTTCAATAATACTCGCCATAAGCGGATTAGACATATCTTTGCTTTTTTCTTTTGAGAAGTCATATGCAACTTTATAAACAGTAAACGCTAATGACTTAAAATCATTATGTCTTCCTTCAAATGAAGTTTCTTTATTGCGAATTTTATATAATAGGTCATCAATGTTTTGAGCATCAACTATAGTATAAGTTTTACCTATAAAGATTCCAGCATGATCATCCGAACCTCCTGTAAAGCCTTTTATCCATGCATTATCACTAAAAGGTTCTATTTTATATTTATTATAGAGCTGTTCTATATGTAAAGATGATAAATTTTTTAATACATCTACCCACACATCATTATGTAGAACATCTCTTCCACCATTTCTTCCTTCAAATACATCAAAAAGCAGAATAAGTTTTTCTAAATGTTCTAATTTAAGTTTTTCATTCACAGAGTAAGTAGGATGAGCTACAGAGTAAGCAATTTTATTAGTTTTAATCCAATCCCTCATTTCATATATATCATTCCTAACTTTTTGCACTTCTTGATATTTTTTTTCATCAATTCCAAAAAGAAGAATATGTATTTTACAGCCATCTTCTGGAAAATAAGCTGTTGCTTCCATCCCTACAACAACTTCATCTGGATATTTTTCTTTAAGCAACATCACCCCTTCTATACGATTATGATCAGTAATAGTAACAAAATCCATACCTCTTTCTTTAGCTGTCTTAAAGATAAACTCTGGCTCAGTATAAGACTCAGCGGCACCTAATCTTTGTAGAAACCATTCTGAAGGGTGTTCTGAATATTTTGAATGGATATGAAGATCTACTTTTTTCATATCTCTCTTTTAGAAAATACCTAAATAATGTTAAAGTTTTATAAATATTATGTTAATTTTATATTAAGGTTAATGTTTTATTATTACGAAGAAAAGATATAAAAAGGATTTTAACAAAGCTATCCCAAACTTTCCAAAATTGAAAGAAGATGAGAATCTATTTGTTTTTCATTGGCAATCACAGTTTTAACATCTAAATGGTAGATCTTGTTGTTCTGAATTACAACAACTTTATTTTTTTGCCTTTCTTTTATAAGCTTAACAGCATATTCTCCAAAAAGGGAAGCTAAAATCCTTGAACGAGCTGAAGGAGAGCCTCCCCGCTGAATGTATCCTAAAGAAGAGACCCTTGTAGGTATACCTGTCTTTGTTTCAAGTTTCAATGCAAACTCTTCTACATTACCTGCTCCTTCTGCAAAAATAATTATTTCTGAAGATTTCCCTTTTTGTTTGTCCTGTTTTATTTTTTTAGCTATTTTATCTAAATTATATTTAATCTCAGGAATAATTACAACCTCTGCTCCGGAAGCTACTGCTACAGATAATGCCAAAAATCCATGTTCTCTTCCCATAACCTCAACAACAAACACTCTTTCAAAACTTGTTGCTGTGTCTCTTATTTTATCTATCGCTTCAACTGCTGTATCTATTGCAGTATCAAAACCAATTGTCTCATCTGTACCATACACATCGTTGTCTATACTTGCAGGGATACAAATTACAGGTAAGTATTTTGAAATCTTTTCTGCTGCCTTAATTGAACCATCACCACCAATTACTACTAAGTAATCAATGTTTAATTCTTTAAGTGTTGATACAGCCTTTTTTAGACCTTGTTCTGTTTTTATTTCCTGACAGCGAGAACTTTTAAGGATTGTACCACCAAGATGAATTATACCGCTTACAGAACGGTGTGTGAGTTGTTTTATGTCTTTTTCAATCAATCCTTGATATCCGCGATAAACACCAAACACCTCCCAACCTTCTTTTAATGAAGCTCTTACTACTGCTCTTATTGCTGCATTCATCCCAGGTGCATCTCCACCTGGAGTTATAATTGCAAGTTTAAGTGTCATTTACTTCTCACAATACTAATAATTAATTAAAATTTTTCTTACATAATTTTTCAATTACACACTTATCACATAATGGTTTTCTTGCAGTGCAGATTTTTCTTCCATGTTCTATAAGTAGATATGGAAACACAAACCATTTGTCTTTTGGAACTATTTTCATTAGGTCTTGTTCAATTTTTGTAGGGTCTGTGTTTTTTGTTAAGCCAATTCTATAAGAAAGTCGTCTTACATGAGTATCAACTACAATACCTTCAACTTTGCCGTAGGCGTTTCCTAAAACAACATTTGCAGTTTTTCTTGCAACTCCTGGTAGTTTAAGTAGATCTTCCATATTATCTGGGACCTTGCCACCAAATTTTTCCTTTATCATTTTTGCTGCGTTAATTATGTTTTTTGCTTTCATCTTATAGAAGCCAGTTGATTTTATTTCTTGTTCAAATTTTTTTATATCAGCATTAGCGTAATCATCCACAGTTTTGTATTTCTTAAATAACTCTTTGGTGACTTTATTTACTCTTTCATCAGTACACTGTGCTGAAAGTATTGTTGCAACAAGTATCTCCAAAGGGTTTGAAAAATTAAGTGCTGTCTTTGCATCAGGATATTCTTTTTGAAGAAGATTTATGATTTTTGAAATACTATTTTTCATCATTTATAGGCTCCTTTTAAAATCTCTGATATAGCAATAATTCCTGCTTTAATTATTATTTCCTTAGGAATAACTTCAAATTGGGTTTTATCTAAAACAACTGTCCTACATTCAACAGGATCACACACATCACAACATTTTGTTTTTGATATTTTTGCATTTAGGTATTCTTCAAGTGGTTTGTTGTTTATAAATATCTGGTTTGATTTTAGTGGATTTTTTATAAACTCATTCTTAGAAATTTTTTCTTTTTTTAATACAAATTTTATACCAGTATTTCTACAAACTTCTTTAAGTAAAGACACTGTTTTCTTAATCTCATTTTCTGTTTTAGCACAACGAGGACAAGTCTTGTTTTTATAGATTAATCTTTGCCACTTTATCTCCAAACTTTTCATTTCTTGCTCCAAACTTTTGCTAAAAAACTTGCAGTGATTATACAAAAAGTTGCAAAAAATGCTGAAGGTATAGCAACCTGTGAACTAAAATGCTTTAAACTTAAAACTGCACCTAATCCAGCATTTTGCATACCTACCTCTATTGATAGTGTTCTTCTTTTATCTTCAGATAAACCATAAACTATACCTGCTAAATATCCTAAAAACAACCCCCAGAAGTTCAATAAAATAACTGCTAAAACAACTAACAAGTTTATTTTTGATAAAACATCTCTGTTTAATGCAACAACAAGTCCGCATATAAACGCTATAAATATACTAGACATTGCTGGAAATATATCTATAAAATTTTTAACCTTGTGTTTAAGTTTAGTTTTTATTATAAGTCCTAAAATAACAGGAAGAACAACCATCCTTATTATACTTAAAAACATCTTCCAAAACTCAATTTTTATAAAACTTGAAGCATAGATGTATGTAAAAAATGGCGTCAACACAGGCGAAAGAAAAGTAGAGGTAGTTGTAAGTGCTATTGAATAAGCCACATCTGCTTTTGCAAGATATGAAATTATATTTGATGCCATAGCTCCAGGAACTGCACCTGTTATGATAAATCCAAGTTTTAAGGTTTCTTCAAATCCAAAAATCTTTCCAGCTAACCACCCACCAAAAGGCATTATCAAAAACTGAGCAAGTGTTCCTAATAAAACAATATAAAACTTCTTAAACACATATATAAAATCTTCAAAATTTAAAACAAATCCAATACCAAACATTGTTAAAGTAAAAAACCAATCATTATAAGGTTTAAGTTTGATAAGAAATTCAGGATAGGCATATCCTAAAATTACACAAAATATAACACACAAAAGTAAATTTTTGGTAATAACGGAAGCTATACGGTTTATCATACTAGAGATGTAAGTTTAACTTTATACCGTAGTAAATCCTTTTTAACCTTCGTGTCTCAAGCAACTTTTCAAAGAAAAAAAATATTATAGGCTCTATTGTAAAATAATAAAATTTACTTTCTGATATAAGTTGATAAAGATAATAGTCCAGGTAAGCATAAAAATTATCTTTTTGAAGGTTGGGACTAAGTTTTATTTGTGGATAAAAAGTTGTATTAAGGTATGTGTTTAGAGATTCAATTTGTGGAAAACAGTCTTTAAGTTTTGCTTCTTTTATATTACCTTCAGGAATAAACATCAAGTTGTCTGTTTTGTTAAGAATCAAATAACTTATAAAAAGTTGTATGTTTTCAAAATCAATTATTAGTTTTACCAATTTGGTACAAAGTATAGAATGAAGAGATTGAAATTTCTGGCTATAATTTTTATGAAAGATTATTATATCGCTTAGTTCCTGTGTGTCTTTAAATGAGAAAAAATATTGCATCCAACTAACAAGCCATTTGTGTTCATCATATAGCAGTTTTGATATTAGACTCGTTGTACTTTGTAATTCTGAGAAAACTATTGACTCAAAATTTTCAGAAGCACGAATGTCAACCTCAGGATTGTTAAATAATGAGAAACCATTATATTTGTAGTCTTTCAATAACGAAATTAAAGTTTGAAAATTTTTGTTAGCTTCAGCATCTTGTAAAACTTGATATGGAATAATCTTTTTTGTTTTTACTGCGTTGAGATAAGCTACTTGGTATGTGTAATTCATTTATAATTAGTTTTATAGATTTTCGAAGATAAGTTTGTTTAACTCAGTTTCAGCATAAGTTTTGACTGTTTCAACTAAACCATCTATAGTGAACCGTTTTGTTTTTTCGCCAGTAATAATTTTTATACCAAAATCAGGTTTTTCTACATCTTCAGATATAAGAATTTTTGTACCAGGATGTTCTTTTTTAATTTCAGTTTCAACTTCAGCTATAAGTTTTTGTTGTTCATCTTTTTTTAGTTTGGAAGAATTGTCAAATACTACATAGTTTACTTCGTTGCGAAAAATATTTTTTAATAGAATCCCTTTTAATAAATTGTAGTATTGCACTCCATTAAGGTTATACAATTCATCTTTTAATCTATTGATCAAAGTTTTATATAATTCGTTTTTTAACTGTTCAACTTTTTTATTGTATTCAATAAATTTTTCAGTATAAACTCGTTTCTTAACTAACTCTAAATTTTGATTAAACTCTGTTTCAAGTTGCGTTTTTGTTTCTTTAGTTAACAACTGATATTTTTGTGTAAGTTCAACTTTCTTTGTTTCAAAATCTTGTTTTAGCTGTTGAATCGTTGTGTTTACTTCTTGAGTGATTTTGTTTAATATATTTTCTAATCCTTCCATTTATTTACCCTAACTTAACATTTTGTAATAACAAGATTGTTGAGATTAAACCTAAGATAGCATAAGTTTCTACTACCGCACCGTAAACCATAGCTTTTGCGATTTCCTCAGGCCTTCTTGCCACAAGGTTTGCACCGCCAGCACAAACCTTACCTTGGTATATTGCAGAGATTAGTCCTACAAGTCCTACAGGTAAACCTGCAAAAGCAACTGCTAACCCTTGAGATATGGAAATATCAGTTACATTTACACCAGCAAGTTTCCCTAAAATCAAAAACATTCCTACAAACCCGTAGAAACCCTGCGTGCCTGGTAATGCCTGTAAAACAAGTAAGAGACCGAACTTATTCGGATCTTCAGATGTAACACCGGCAGCTGCTTGTCCTACAATACCACATCCTATCGCAGAACCACATCCTGCAAGACCTGCAGCTAACGCTCCACCTAGGATTACTAACATAAACCCAAGATACTGTTCCATATGTACCTCCTTTTTGTTAGAAAAATTATAGTATTTTATACAACATTTATTGTATTTCTTCAATATTTACTTATGTAACCTAAACGGGGGGACTGTTTTGATAGGTTTGTTAAATATTTTATAAAATTTTCAGAGGCTACTCTTTTGCATAAACTCTTTTTTAGGTGTAAACAATTTTATTGGTCTTCCGCCAGCAACAAAAAATTTTGAAAAAAATTCTAAAAATTGTAACCTTGCTGAGTGTACAAATGCACCTAAACAACCTAATAGAAAGTTGAAAATATGTCCACCTACGAAAACTATAGGTGCTAAAATTGGTTCTAAAAATTTTATCCCTAAAAGTTCAGCTTTTAGAAGTTTCCCAACAAGAATATTAATAGTTTGGGCAATAGCAGAACTTGCCAATGCTAAAGCTAATATCCTTGAGTAAGATAGAATATCTGCATAAAAACCAATAACATTGTATCCTTTAACTAAAATATTAACAGGTTTTAAAAGAATACTTTTTATATTCCTTGACTGAAAGATTACTATAAACAGAAAAATTGCCAAGCTTACTCTACCAGAAGTTTTAAGTAAACTTTCGGAGATGTCTTTTTGGAAAAACAAATTGTATACTACAGGAGCAAACGAAAAAATAAACAATACCCAACTTAAGTTATCAATTGAAGATAGAATATCGTTATCTTTATAACTTTTTATTGTATTTATAAATAAACCAAAAATTATCTGGACGAAACCTAAAAGAAAAGTAAATTTTAGCATATCTATTGGTCTGTTTAAAGGATCAAAAACTGCAATGTTTAGCGGTAACTTAAAATTACGCACAACACTAAATCCTAAAAAGCTGTCTAATAAGAAACCTATAACAATTGAGGTTAGACCTAAATATTTCAAAAGAGTTACGAGTTTATAATATTCGGAATACTTTGGTACTTTGTTACGCAAAAATACCCAGGTAAGTGTTAGTAAAATACCATAGAAAACATCACTTACACATAGCGCAAAAAATAAAGTGAAAAAAGGTGCAAGAAAGTTAGTAGGATCCACAGTGTTAATTTTAGGATAGCCATATAGAGTTGTTATGAATTCGTACGGTTCTGAAATAGGTTTATTTCGTAAGACTGTTGGTATATCTTCACCCTTTTGTGGTTCAATAAATAAAACAGAGACATTAGTAAATTTGTTTACAAGATTCTTAACCTTATTTATAAACTTTTCTGGCACCCAACAGGATAATATTTTTGAATATTTTGTTTTTGTAGTATTTTGCTGTGCTAAAATAAAATCCTCAACTTCTCGTGCTTGTACATAAGTTGAAATGATCTTTTTTATATTTGGCGTTAACAATATCTTTATTTTTTCTTCAAGTTCCTTTAGTAACATTTTTTGATCTGCAATTTTCTTGTTTATGATTTTTATTTCTTCTTCAATAGAATCTGTTTCTATTTCCTGTGTAATGTTTAAGATTTGTATTTCAAAAAGTCTTGTTAAATTGAAGAAGTTGTTTTCTTCAATATTGTGTATTAGGACGAAAAAATAATATACATCTTTAACTTTTCTATGTATCCAATAGTAGGAAAGTCTTAGTTTTTGTAATTCCTTTATTAAACTGTTTAGTTTTTTAACATTTATTCGTAAGAAAAAATATTTATAATTTTTTAACTGTCGTAATTTAGAAAAACTTAGGTTTATCCCTGAAAAATTTTCAATCAATACTTTTTTGTTTTGAAGATTTTGAATATTTGTATGTATGGACTTTATTTCTCTATCAATTTGTTCAATCTCTGTGTAAAGATTAGAAATTTGTTCAAGGTCAGAATTTAATGAATACGATATGAAAACTTCCTGTGATGTTAAGTCTGTAGGGATAAAAATTCGGTATTTTGAAATAAGAGTAAGAAGAAATTCAAGTTTGCTTATTATCATTTTTATTGTTTGGTAGGTATATCCTAAGAAACTTTGTTCTTCAACAGTAGCTTTTATATCCTGTTGAGAAATGATTTCAACTGAAGAAATATTTTTTAGTTCCACAAGGAAGGTTTCAAAAATATCAGACGGGATTATAAATATAGATTTTTTAATCTTATCTATCGCCATAAGAATAAATTTCAAGCAGTAAATCTTTTAATTTTTTTGTCAAAGAATCTAATTTTTTATATAACAAATTAATTTTTTCAGTAAACTCTTGGATTTTTAAATTAAACTCATCTTGAATTTTTTGTTCATACAATCTGATTTCGTTTTTTATTTTTTCTTCAAGCAAATTTTTGTAACTTGAAACTTCTTGTTCAAAATCTCTTTTTAATTTTTGCTCATACAAATTTGTTTGTTGATTTAATTCTTCCTTAAACTTTTTTATTTCTAATTCTTTTTCTTGTTCAAATGATAAAATTTTGTCTACAATTTTATCTGGTGTTATATTCATAGTCTAAGGGATAGGCCAATTTTATTATATCAATACCTTTTTATAACAATACGTTTGATTTCTACTTTAAGCCATCTATGAAATTCCTGTTTCCGTTTTTGCTCAAGTTTTATAGGCTGCAGAGAATGAAACAAATCCAAAGTTCTTTCAAAAGTATGTAATAAAGCTAAACAATTTTCACATTCATTAATATGTTGCTGAATTAAATCTTCGTAATTTTCTTCTAATTCGTCATCGTACAACTCAGAGAGTAGTTCAAAAACATCTTTACATTTAATTATCATAAGTCCTGCCTCTATTAATAAAAGATTAGACCTGATATCCTTGGGTTACATATTTTTCTAATAGCCATCTTAAATACATTCGTCCTCTGTGTAACCTTGTTTTAGTTGCTGACTGTGATATCCCAAGAATTTTTGATATTTCTTCAACAGACCTTCCTTCTAATTCTTTAAGAATAAAAACAGTCCTATATTTTTCTGGGAGTTTATTCAAAGAATCATACAGTGCTTCTTTTAATTCTTCACGTTCAAAAGTCAAAGATGGGTTATCACTCCAGTCAACAGTGGCTTGTAGTTTTTCAGTTTCAAGTTTTTCTGGTAGTTTATCATCGTCTTCAACTTGGAGCAATTGCGCACTTTTGAGTAAACTTTTTTGTTTTCTTTTCCGCATTAATGCAAAGTTTAATGCGATACGTGTTATCCAGGTTGAAAATGTTGATTCTCCTTTAAACCTTTTGATGTTTTTGAATGCACTTATTGCGGTTTCTTGTAACACATCGTATGCTTCTTCCTTATCTTGCAGGATTCTATATGCTAAAGAATAGATTCTGTCTTCATAACGTTTAATTAGTGTTTCAAAAGCTTTCGTATCACCATTTTTAGCAAGTTCTACAAGTTGAGTATCGTCAATTTTGTTTTTTGTTGTCATAAAAGTTTATGTTTTTGTAGTAATAATTTAAAATACGAAATTTTTTTTATATAATCAATACGGGAGTTAAAATGTAATAAAACTATGGGAGAAATAAAAACGGACTATAAAATAAAACTCATCTGTGGGATGCTTTTTAATCCGCAGTGGTGCACTGATAAATTCGGTACAGATAACTATGCAACTTTAACGAAAAAAATAAATAAAATGTTGGAACAAAACTTTACGAATTTTTTTGGGGTTAACTTTGAAGTTGATAATCAAAGTGAGCTTATTAAATTTGATTTCACCGATTACTACAATGACGAGATGGGAGAGGAAATTTTGCGCTACTGGGTAAGTTTTAGACCAACAATTGTTCAGCCAAGACAAATATATAAAGTTAAATACTTAACAAACGAACTTGAACAAAAATTTTTTTGTGATAATAACGGCAGGCGAAAGGTAAACCTTGACCCTGGATATATAGAAGGTTCAAAACTTATCTTGTTTTCTACAAAAAATTACTCACATAGGATATATTTAGGCGAAGGTATCTTTGCAGAAGTAACTTTAATTTATAAGCATAGAAAGTTTGAAATACTTCCTTGGACCTATCCTGATTACAAAACAGAGGCAGCATTAAATTTTTTTTCTACAGTTCGGGATAAATGGTGTGAAGAACAAAATTCAGTTTAGTAATTATATTGCTCGCAAACCAACCACGAGAAAAATTATGCCAAAAAATAACATCATCGTAGCTGATACATAGTGTATACCTATCCAATATTTTGGTGTTAACCTTCCAACAGTTTTGTATGTTAAATATGTTAGTGAGCCATACCAGAGAAAATCACACAGTATATGTATAACTGCAAAGATTAAAACAGCAATCTTGCTAAACCTTGCTGCTTTGAAAATCAATCCAGCACCTACAGTTAACCACCAAAGGAAAAAGTATGGGTTTGAAACAGTGGTAATAATACCAGTAACTATATTATTGTAGTCGTTTGTATTTTGTAATACAGTTGATTGTTCACCTCGGACTAACATAGAAATACCTAAAGTTATAAGAAATAATCCACCTAAAAAACTTGTTAAAGATATAACAAGTTGTGATTTTAAAAAATGGTAGATTCCAAGGTATATCAATATTATCAAAAGTATCTCAACACTACCATGGCCTATAGAAATAAAGATTCCTGCTGTTTTATCCTTTGTTCCTTTTGAGATAGCTACAGCTGTAAGCGGCCCTGGCGACATTACACCACTTAAAGAAATAACGATTGTAGATAGAGTAAATAAGATAAAATTCATTTAAGTAAATTAACAATTTTTGCTACTTGAACTGCTACTTTTACATCATGAACTCTTAAATAATCAACATTATGTAAGGCACAGTAGGTGTGTAGAATGATAGTTCCTTCGTAACGTTCCTGAGGTGGGAGCGGATTTTCTTCAGTACCTAAAATTCTTCCAATAAAACTTTTTCTTGATAGGCCTATTAATAAGGGGAATGTAAAATTCCTTCCGTTTATAGTTAAACATTTGAAGTTTTCTAAATTTTTTACAATTTCAAGGTTATGTTGTGTTGTTTTACCAAAACCAATGCCAGGGTCAACAATAATCCTTCCTAAGTCAATACCATTTTCTAACAGAAATTTAACTCTGTCAATAAAAAAATTTTTTATTTCGTAAATTACACCATTGGGATATTGAGGATTAACTTGCATAGTTTGTGGTGTACCTTGCATATGCATAAGAATAATTTTTGTGTGAGGATAAAACTTTAATAGGTCAACAATTTCTGGTGAATACCTTAATGCATAAATATCGTTTACAATTTCTGCACCTTCTTCCAATGCTGATTTTACCACTTCATATTTATAACTATCAATAGATACAGGTATATTTGGCCACTGTTTTTTAATTTCTTTAATCACAGGGATGACACGGCTAAGTTCTTCCTCCACAGATACAGGTTGACTTCCAGGACGAGTTGACTC
>JANXDG010000032.1 GCA_025059805.1 Endomicrobiia bacterium | reverse complement strand
TGTTTTTACATTTGTTACAGAAATTCATTGATTTTCTGTCAGTATCACCAACCCAGTTTGAGAAATACATCACACATTTAGGATTACTACAGTGTGGAAGACCTATACAATGTCCTATCTCATGAATGATTGTTTTGATAGTTCTTTCTGTGAGCAAATTTTTTTCTTGCAAAGAATCAACTTGTGTACACGGTTTGAACCTGTAAATCGACACTATACTAACTTTACCCCAGGCCTGGCCAAATATATAGTTAAACCCTTCTGTGTACAAATCTTTATCTATTACTGTAACTAAAACTTTCGCATCGTGAGGTAGTAATTTATTTAGTTGTGTTAAAATTTTTTCTGCTGAATATTGTTTCCTTAAAGAATTATACGCTAATTCAATATCTACCGGTGTGTAAATATAACTAACCTTATAAGTGTATACCTTATTAACTTCTGAAATTATCTGTTCTTTATCCACATCGTTACAGTTAATGAAAGAAATGTAAATTATTTCTTCCATACGATTAGCAGAAAGAATTGTAGCAAAAAATATCTCTAAAAAAATAACAATTAATCTTGGATGCATCTATTGGTGTTTAAAAGCCATATAGAAAATTTATCCCATTTATATCTGTGATAAAAAATTGAGCCAAGCAATACTCCAAATGTGTCAATCATAATATCTGTTATTGCAAAGTGTCTCCCAGGGACAAAATGTTGGTGGAACTCGTCAGTTACAGCATAAAGTACGCTTAGAAATATACTCCAAAAGTAAATACTGAATCTGTTTAACCGCGTAGTTTTTGAGAACGCTCGTAAGAAAAGTATTACAAGGATGAAGTATTCAGTAATATGTGCAATCTTACGGAACACTAAATCCCAAAAACCTAAAGCTTCTATTTTCAAATGTGGTATGCTTGAAAATAAAAATATGGCTGTACACCAAAGGATTACATATATCCACGGTAAAATTTTGTATTTCAACTCATCTCACCTGAAATATAATATTTTGTTGAATTTCATTACTAATTTTTATATCAGGTTTTCAACTTTATGAAAACAAAATTTGTTGTATTATTCTTATTATCACTTCTTGCTGGTATTCTCTCACAGTTTCTTTTAGGTTTCACTATACAACAGTCGTTTATCATAGCTATTTTCACAACTTCTATCTTTGGCACTTTATTCTTCTGGGAGTTTAGAGTAGGATTTGTTTTTATTGGCAGTGGTATAATGTTGCTTATTCACGCAGTTGACCTTGAAGAGTTTGTTAAACATGCATCGTTAGATGTAGTATGGTTTCTTGTTGGTATGATGATAATTTTAGCTATGTTAAAAGAAGCAGGAGTTTTTTATTATCTAACAACAAAGTTGTTAAGATTAAAAAATTTAACAGGGGAGAAACTTTTCCTAATACTAACTTTACTTTCATGGCTATTATCAGGTTTAATGGATGAAGTAACCTCTATAATACTTGTAGCAACAGTAATTTTTTCATTATGTGATTTTTTAGAAGTTTCACCTATACCGTTGCTCATCTCGTCTATAATGACAACTAATATAGGTTCTGCGTCAACAGTTTTAGGCAATCCTATTGGTGTTTTAATTGCTATAAGAGGAAAACTTTCGTTTGAAGATTTTATTGTATATTCTTTGCCAGTAACTATTGTTTGTGTAGTGACTACTATTATTATTTTAAGAACTATTTACAAAAATTATATTTCTCAATTGACACAAAAATTAAAAGTACATACTGAAAGTTCTGAGTTTATATATCTAATATCCACACCTATGGAGAAAAAAACTAAAATAAGTATCTGCCTTTTTATACTTACAGTGCTACTTATCGCGATTCATAGAAGGTTAGAACTGTTGTTATCCTTACAAGAGAATACAGTGCTTGTTATCACACCTATAATAATTGCTGGTATTGTGTTAATAGTTAATCACGATAAGGCATTGAAGTATATTGAACATGAAGTTGAATGGAATTCACTTTTATTTTTCTTATTTTTATTTGCGCAAGCAGGAGTATTACAATCTTCAGGTATAGCGAAAAAAATTGCAGAAATTATAGTTGGTATGTCTAACTCAACTCAAACTTTACTACCATTAAGTGACAAACTTAATTTAGGTCTTCTTTTTTCTTCAGGTTTTCTTTCAAGCATACTTGACAATGTAGTAGTTGTATCTTCGTATATCCCTGTTGTGTTTAATTTACATAGGACCATCTCAGCAGAAACTTCAACATTTTGGTGGGCAATATTATTTGGTGGATGTTTTGGTGGAAATATAACATTGATAGGTTCTACTGCGAACATTATTGCGTTAGGTATGTTAGAAAAAAAGTATAATACGAAAATCAAATTTTTTGATTGGATAAAAGTAGGAATTATTGTTGGTTTAGCTACAATGATAATATCTTATCTTTTCCTTATA
>JANXDG010000031.1 GCA_025059805.1 Endomicrobiia bacterium | reverse complement strand
TTACCAACTCAACATTACTCCAATTTTCTGGTGGAAAAGTGTAAGTCCATATCGTTATAGCATTTTTGGTATCAGTTGATGTTACTTGTAAACAATCCCTGCCAAAAAACTTTCCCCAAGTAAGATTTGTAGGTGTTCTGTTATACCCCCAATCATCTGTTTTCCATTTCCTGGAGTCACAGTTATCAAACAGTTCCCATATACCTTCTACAAGTTTAAATTTCACAGTATAAATACCATCAGTTGCTGAAAATACATAGTTACTGATTACAAAAAAATATATAAAAAAATTTTTTTTCATAAAAATAATTATTTACTGTCTAAAAAAAGTTTAACATATTTATTAACTTCAATATCACCCTTAACAGTTTTCACTTCTATAACACCAAAATATTTTGTATCTCCTTTAACCTCAAAGTTTATAGGATTAAAAAATACTTTAATACTTCCGCTTTTTCTCTTTTTAATTTTTATCTTAGGTGAAGAAAAACATAAACAATTCTGTGGCAAACTAACATATCCTGGTTCTAAAGAAACATTTATATCCTTGTGATTTATCTGTAGTATACTAAATTCAAGATTGTATTTTGAGGTATTCTTTATCCTTATTTCTCCAATATAACAGAAGGTTGAATTTAATATACTATATAACTTCTTTGGTTCTAAATCAAAATTTAAAGTTAAAAATTTTCTTTTTTGTCTTTTCTTTGGAATATCCGGAGCAACTGTAAACATCATACATCCTTCAACACCTGGCGCTGTGAACAAAAAATTCTCCATAAACTCAACACTGTCAATAACACACCAAATGTTAACCTGAAACTTACGTCCTAATAAATTTTTATCTTCAGGAATTTTTAATATAAGATCTGTCTCACCATAACTATTCGGTTCTACCCACAATTCCGGATTTAAAACCTCTACCCAATCTGTAGAAGGAATAACTTCATATCCTGCCTTTAAACTTTCTTGAGTAGGAACAACAGGTTGTATTTTTATTTTTGCTTTTCTATCACTTAGATTTTGTACTCTCACAGGTAAATCACATAATTGAGATAAATTATATTTTTCACCAATCTGTAAATTTTCAATTACTATATTGTTAAATTCAGTACCAATGCCTAATCCTAATAAAATATCATACAAAAATATGCCAATCAAAGAAAAAAAATAATATTTTCCCATTATTAATTTCTGAAATTAATTCAGTTTTTCAAAATTAATTCAATAATTACTGCGCTGAATATGCAGTAACAGTAACTTTTATAAATAAATCAGTATTATATTGGTTGGAATTAGTTAAACTTGTTGGTGCATGGAAAAAATAAAAATTGCTTACTTCCTCACCAGGTGGTATATTAACTCCGTCTTCATTTTGCTGTGTCCCAGATGTCGCAAAAACTTTGTTGCTGCCGCCTTCTTCAGCGTTTTTATAATTTGTAGTAATTATATCCTCGTTACCAAACCAATCCCATTGTGGTGTGCCATCCCAATTTTCGTATACAGTAGCAAGGACAAATTTATTCGGTCCTACATCAGACAAACTATTTGTTCCTACTTGCCAGCCACTAGGAACTTCGGAAATTTTTAACTTTAGAGATACATTACCACCACCAACATTTTTTACTAAAGTTCTATCATCTTGCCGACTTATTACAGAAGAACCTACAACTATATATTCACTTCCATCAGCACGCCTCAAAGTTACAGTAGAAAGATTTACATCTACAGCTATTGCTACCATTGACTCAACTATTTTTACCTTAATACAATACAAACCAGACTCAGCTGAAAATAACATACCAGGTATTGCTAAGCTCATTAGTAATAATAATATTTTCATTTTTTAATTTACCTCCTTCTTTCGAAATAAGATAAAAAATTTTTCAATTTTTCTCTCATCTCCTTCTGAGGCAACCCGGCTGCCATATTACGGTAGGTTAATACCGCAACTTAGGCCCGTGGCTTTGCGCCTTACAGGTTTCCCTGTAAGTTGCTTTTCACATTGAGTCAAATATCATATTGATTGTAATCGTTTACAATTTTATAAAATAAAAATAGTTTTGTCAAGTCCTGTATCAAAATTTTTAAATTAATAATTACATCTCGCAGTTGATTCTCTAATAACCAACTCACCACTTAGTAATACTTGACGTCTGGTTGTTTTTCCCCTCATCACTTCAAAAAGTAGTTCTGCTGCTATCTTCCCCATCTCTTCAAATGGCTGAAAGTAAGTAGTAATCTTTATCTCAAAATTTTTCGCAATTTCTGAATCATCAAAACCTACTACCGAAATATCCGTAGGGACAGATAAATGCATCTCCTGCACTGCTTCTATAACACCGGCAGCCATAAGGTCATTACAGGCAAAGACAGCGGAAAAACGTTCTTTATGTAAAAGTTTCTCCTTTATTATACGTTTTGCTGTTTCTCTATCATAATTCGCATAAATGGTTAAATTTTCGTCAAACTTAATTTTATTTTCTTTCAAAGCAAGTCTGTATCCTGCAAGTCTGTCAACAGTATTCTGGCTTTCTTTATATCCACCTAAAAATAGAATTCTTCTATGACCTAACCTTACTAAATAATTTGTTATAACATACCCTGCTTTCTTGTTGTCAAGGTCAACCCATGCTAAGTTTTTTGGTCTCGCATTAATTACAACACATGGAATATTGACGGTTTCAAAATATTTTATAATTTCGCTGTTTCTTAATGGCGCAACAATTATGTAACCATCTGCTAATAATGAAGAAAAAACCTCTTCACAATCTTTGTCTGGTGTGAGCTGTCTTATCAACAAATTAAAATTTTTCCGCCAGATTATATCTGACAGCCCCTTAAACATTCTATGAAAATATTCAGCATAGAGAAATTCTTTCTGCGGAGGTAACACTAAAACTATTGTATAAGTTTTCTTTGTTATCAATGCTTTAGCATAATAATGCGGTGTATAACCCAGGTTCTCAATAATCTGAAGAATTCTTTGTCTTGTTTTTTCTGCAACATTAGGTGAGTTGTTTATTACGCGAGAAACAGTTGCTGTAGAAACACCAGCCTTTTTAGCTACATCCTTGATTGTAACTGAATTCATAACTAACCCTGCTTTTCTGTAATCGTTTACATTTTACAAAACTTTCAATTATTTTGTCAATAGTTGTGATAAAAAAATTTTATTGATAGTTATATTAGTGTAAGCGATTTCTAGAAATAATTATTATTTATACGAGTACAATTACTCAATTCACCTATAACTTGTTTTTACCACAAGCAGGACAGGTCAGGCTTCTTCTTATGTTTATCTTTTTAAACTCCATAGTTAATGCGTTAAACATCAAAATTTGATTTTTAAGTATCCTACTTAGGTTAAGCAAATATTTTATTGTTTCCGTAGCTTGAAGAAGGCCAGTAATACCAGCTAATGTACCTAAAATGCCAACTTCTTTGCAAGACGGTATTTCATTTTCAGGTGGTAGTTGTGGGCATATACATCTTAAACAGGCTGTTTTGAACGGAATAATTGTTGTAACCTGACCGTCATAACCTAAGACACTTGCGTAAACTAACGGTTTTCTTGTAATCACACAGATATCATTCACAGCATATTTTGTTGGGAAATTATCGCTGCATTCTAAAATTATATCATATTCCTTAATGTTACACTGTTTAATTATCTCCTGTATATTTTCTGGCACAACTCTTAGCTGGTATGCCAAAATTTTTATGTCAGGATTGAGTTTGTGAAGTTTTTCCTTTGCTATTTTTACTTTTTTTTCGCCAACATCATCAGTTGAGTACAAAATCTGTCTCTGCAAATTGCTTATCTCAACACTTTCAGAATCAACCAAGCCGATAGTCCCAACACCAGCAGCTGCTAAATAATACGCTGCTGCTGAACCTAACCCACCACAACCTATTATTAACACTTTTGATGAAAGAAGTTTCCTTTGTCCTTTAAGACCAAATTGTCTCAATACGATTTGTCTGCTATAGCGCTCAAATTTTGTTTTCTTTATGTTTGAAAAATATTTCATTTTACCTTTCATCTCCTTTATACAGCGTAACAATTTTAGTTCTTACTTTTTCTGCTTTATAAAAAGCTTATGTAGGAAGTCAATATTATAATAAAAAGAAAAAGCATAATCCAATTGATACATTTATATAAATTTTATAATTTTACCTAATAATGAAAGTCATATCTTTGCGAAGCAGTTCTGAAGCAAATTGTTTTATTGTATGGACTGACGAGTCCGCGATAATACTTGATGCTGGCGTATCACCTAAATTTGTTTTAAAAAAGTTAGAGATTTTAAAAATAGAATTATCAAATCTTAAAGGTGTGCTTATCTCACATGAACACCTTGACCATTCAAGATATGCGTTTGCAATCGCAGAACGTTTTAACATTCCTTTGTATATAAATAAAAAAACATTTCAAACACTATATCTAAAGTATAATATTAAAAAGTCAAAAACGGACAATATAAAAATTATATTTTTTGAACCAAACAAGATGTTTCGTCTTGCTGAATTTTATGTTTATCCAGTGCCTGTATTACACGATGCTGTATGTCCTGTAGGATTTGGTATTAAATTAGGAAATTTTAGAGTTTCTTATTTTTTAGATATTGCAAAAATTGATAATAATGTTTGGAGATATATAGCGAAGTCACAACTTGTTATAATAGATTCAAACTATGACAGAAAAATGCTTATAAATGGTACATATCCAAATAGTGTTAAAAAAAGAATTATAAACTCTGCACATTTATCCAACGAAACTGTTGCAAATGTTATACTTAATCATCCACAGAGAGATAATACAGAATTTTGGCTTGCACATTTAAGTAAAGATAACAATACACCTGAAGTTGCTACAAAAACTATTAGATATGTACTTTCAAAAGCTAAAATAACAGTACCGGTCAATTTCAAAATTCTTCCACAAAGAAATCTCGGACCTATATGGTCATCTGAAAAATATTCTCAACTCTCTCTTCCATTTATAACAAACGAAATTAAAAATATTGTATCAAACTTATATTCACAACTTAACGACGAACAAAGAAAAAAACTTGATTCTACAATTGGAAAAGCTATCAATATGAAAAACTTTAGTTTTCAACCAATAAAGGTTGACAAACCAAACGAGTATGCCTGGAAAGTAACCTCTTCAACTGACCCTACTGAAGTATATGTTGTTGCAAGAGATATAGAAATTGTTGGTATTACAGGTGTAAAAGTAGCGAACAAGGTTTGGAGTTGTGAATGTGCTGATTTTATTTTTCGTTGTCAAAAACTTGGTATCCCATGTAAACATATTTTAAAACTTATAACAACACTGCCAGGAAATTTTATCTCCAGATAAACCATACAAAGATATACGATGGTACAACAGCTGCTATTGTAAAAGGCAGTCCTATCTTAACAAAGTCAATAAATGTAGCGTCATTCCCTTGCCTCTTAAGCATACCCCATGCAACTATATTTGCCTGAGCGCCGGTAGGAGTTATATTACCACCTAATGTGGTACCTATAAGAAGACCAAATAGTAAAAGTTCAACTGGAACAAATGCTTGATGAGATACTACTTTCGCAATAGGTATCATCGTCATAAAAAATGGAACATTATCAACAAAACCTGACACTAACACAGCTGCAACAACAAATAGTGTATAAATCAAAAATTTATCCTTACCAACAACATCTAACAATATCCTTCCAAATGTGTCAATTAATCCTGCAATCTCAATACTTTTAACCAAAACAAAAACACCAGATAAAAACAAAGCTGTTTCCCAGTCAAGTTCTTTTATTCCCTGACGGATACTTGTTTTTAAAACAAATTTTTTAACCAGTAAAGATAAAACACCACAGAATAAACAAATAAAACCTGCTGTTTTTAAAAATGGTGAGCCTTCACCATGCGGCAGAAACACTGATGCTAAAACTAACGCTAAGATTTTTAGACAGAGAATATAAAGTGGTAGCCAAGATTTTACTTTTGCTTGCAAAATAATTTCTGTAGGTTGTTGTTTGTCTATTGAAAACATAAGGTATAAAATGAAAAAAGAACTTATAGCTGCTAACTCTACTGCAAAAAATATTGATGGTCTACCTCTATATATAAAAAAATCAAGGAAGTTCATCCCAGTAGCACCAGCTAAAAGTATACTTGGTGGATCACCTATTAAAGTTGCCGTACCTTGAAGATTACTTGAAATTGCTAAAGCAAAGATTAGTTTTGCAGGATTGATTCTAAGTTTATTTGCTATCTGGAAAGCAACAGGTGCAACAATTATTAATGTTGCAACATTCTCTAAAAACATTGAAAGAAAACCTGTTACTATACAAAGTGATAACAGTATCCATTTTATACTTTTTACTCTCTGAATAATTTTTTCAGCAATATATTCAGCTATACCACTTTCAACAATTAAGTTTGATACTAAAAGTGTACCAATGAAGATATTTATCACATTAAAATCAATACCATAAAGTGGTGACTGATGATACCCTCTCACACAAAGAAAAGTCAACACTATAGCTGAAATAACAGCAACAATTGTTCTTTTGGATGGAAAAATAACGAAAAGAATATATGAAAATATGAATATTAACAGCACAAAAATATTCATCTTATTGGTTTACAGAAAACCTTTTATCATTTAAACTCATCGTTTTTTTTACAAACGTTTACTCTTAATACACACTAAAAAAAGTGATAATAAAATTAACACTTCACCTAACACAAACATAGGCCATAAAAACTTGGTAGGCACATAAGAGGATACAACCTTTGCAAATTCTGCATCACTACCCAATGATAGAAACTTGCAAATAAAGCCTTTCTCAATAATCATTGTTGTAAAATCCCAGGTGAATGTAAGATATATTAAAAAACTGCCTACTAACACTAATGACCACTCAATCAAGCTCCAGTTTAGTTTCATTGACAGTTTTTCTTCACAATATATAACTACCATTGCTAAGAATATCATTGTAGCTGAACAAATAACAGGTGCTATCACAGGACCAACCCAAGCAACGGGAATAAGAAATAACAAGTCCCAACTAAACAATGATTCAGGCCAGTTGATAAAAACTTTTAGTCCAACATAGTAAAAAATATCCCATACACCAAACGAAAATAAAAAATAACAGAGTTTCCATATAAACCTACCGCCAGATAAAATCCCAACACATATTAACATAACAATTGTGGTTATTTCTCGTACAAGTTCTATATTAAGAATTCTTGCTGGTATAAAAGTGTTCAACGGAAAACCAAACCCTGTTGGATAATAAAGTTCACGTAAGTAAACAACAACTGTTGCTTCAAGAAAACCCATTGCGATTGAGAATACTGCTAATGGAATAAATTTTTTCATATTTTTAATTTTTTTCTTAATAAAAGCTTGTTGTATTTTATAGCAAACCTGTGTGCTTCATCTCTTATGTAGCGCAGAAGATTATCTTCTAAATCAGTAGTAAGTTTTATAGGTTCCTCTCTGCCAACAGTATAAACCTCATCTTCGTTTTTTGCAATAGAAATTAAATCAATTTTGTCATCAAGTTTATATTCTTCTATAACTTTTAGTGCGGTAGTAAGTTGTCCCTTACCACCATCAACTATTAACAAATTAGGTAATGGTTTCTTCTCATTTATTAACCTTCTGTATCTTCTTTCAACTACTTCTTGCAACATTTTGTAATCGTCAACTTTATATTCTTGTGTTTGTTTAATTTTATATCTTCTGTAGTTGTTTTTATCTGGTTCACCGTTGACAAAACGTACAACTGATCCACAAGAACCTACACCTTGAAATGTTGAAATATCCACTGCTTCAATAATTGTTGGTAAACTACGTAAACAAAATTTCTGTTGGATTTTCTTAAGTAGGTCAATTTTTGCTATTGTTATTTCTACAACATCTTCCTCATTAATTTTTTTTATTATACATTTTGAAAAAATATTTGATATGTACTTAATAGTATCGCGTAGGGTCATAGCTTTTTCATATTCTTGTTTACCTGAGTATTCTTTCATTTGGTGTTGCAGTTCTTCCACAAGTTTTTTATTCCTACCTTGTAAGAACAAAATTATGTTTTTTATTAATTGTTTGTATTCGTAAGCAACTTCATCTGGTTTAACGCATGGTGCGATACATTGTTTTGTTTGGTAATAAATACATGTGCTAAATTTATCTTTTAGTTCAGGTTTAAAGAAAAGTTCTGAGTTGTATTTACACTGTCTTATTTTAAAAAATTTTGTTATCCATCTTACTACAGATTTTATTTGTCTTGATGACGGATACGGACCAAAATATAGTTTATTTTTCTTATCTACGATTTTCTGTAGATATTCTTTATAACGCACAAAATTTAACCTTGGAAAAGGATCGTTAAGGTCTATCTCAATCATTAAGTATGATTTATCATCTTTCCATATAATATTGTATTTAGGTTGAAGTTTTTTGATAAGTTTTTGCTCAAGTATTAACGCTTCTTTTTCTGAACCACATACAATATATTCTATCGCTTTTATATCATGAAACATTATACTAACTAATCTATAATCTTCATTTCGGACAAAGTAACTTCTTATTCGTGATGCAAGATTTTTTGCTTTACCAATATACACTATCTTACCTGTACTGTCTCTCATCAGATACACACCCGGAACCTTAGGTATTACAGATAATTGTTCTGTAAAAATTTTTATCTCATCCATATATCTGAAAATGGTGTAAAAAACCTTTGTGCAAAACTTTCTATTATTTTTGCTTCTTCAATTTTTAAAATTTTAATTACTATAAAATAAAAACTAACTCCTAAAAAAACACCAACTACTGTTAAATAGATCGGATGTTTTATTATTAACTTTAGCAAAAAAAGAAATAATACAAACAATATATTTGCAATAATTACTTGTTTGAAATGTTTCTTCAATTCTGATAATTCAACATTGACATATTGTCTAAGTTTTATAAAAAGTAAAACACATGCCACTGCGGAAGATATTGAAGTTGCCAATGCTAACCCTCCAACTTGTAAAAATTGCATCAGGATGATATTAAGTATAACATTCAATATAACCATATATCCAGCAATTTTAACAGGTTGTTTCGGTTTCTTTAATGCATAGAATACACTTGTTATTATTTTTGACAATGAGAAAAAAATCAATCCTGTAGAGTAAAATGCTAAACATGAATAAGTCATCAATGTTGCTTGATTTGTAAATTTACCGCGTTCAAACAGTGTTTTTATTATCGGTACACCAAGCACTATAAGTCCTAACGAAGCCGGTAAAATGAATAATAATATGTTACGTATAGATGATAAGATAGTTTGTTTTAATTCAACATAATTATTGGAAACTACCTCTTGTGACATTTGTGGTAAAGCTACAGTAGTTAAAGAAATAGCAAACAAAGCTAATGGTAACTGCATAAGACGGTTAGAATAGTATAACGCTGTGATTGATCCTTCTTTTAGAAAAGATGCACATAGTGTATCAACTAACGCGTTTATCTGGTCAATAGAAAATCCCAAAATTACAGGAATAAATAACAAGTATACTTTCTTAACTTCTGGTAATTTTAGATACACAAGAAATTTTTTGATATCTATTTTTATTTTATAATTTTTACTCACCATTAGATGATTAACTAAAAATTGTATAAATCCGCCAACTAAAACACTTACTGATAAACCTACTACTGCTTGTTTTTCTGGTAAAAACGGCATAATTACTAAAACAAAAAATATCTCTGCTATACTCAACGATGAAGACGATGCTGCTGGTATAAAAAATATTTTCATACAGTTAAGTATACTTAACCCTAAAGCTGCTAAACATATTAAAATTGTGTAAGGGAACATAATCTGTAAAAGTTTACTTGTCAACAACAATTTTTCCTTTTGGAAACCCCAGGTTATAATTTTTGTTAACGGTAGCGCAAATATTATGCCTATAACAGTTAGCATTGTTAACAAAACAAACATCACAGTAGCAACTGCATTTAAAAACTTCTCTGTTTCTTGCTTGTCTCCTTTATGAATGTAGTCACTAAACACTGGGACAAATGCTGCGTTCAACGAACTTTCACCAAATAATCTTCTAAATAAATTCGGAATTCTAAACGCTGCATAAAAAGCGTCAGAGTAGAAATCCGCACCAAAAAAACTCGCTACAAGCATATCACGAAAATATCCCATTATACGTGAAATCATAATACCAGTTGAAACAAAAGACATATGTTTTAACAACTTTTGTTTCTTTTCCATATTTAAACCTTGATTTTCAAAAATAAATATACTAAAAGTTTATAAATTTATACCTTAAAAATTTAAGGAGATGAAATATGGCAAAATTAAAAGGTGGCCGACACACCTCAACGTTAAAAGAATTACGAAAATCTATTAAACGAAGAAAAAGAAATTTAATATTAAAAAATAAAATTAAACAGTTACGAAAACAGATATTAGAATTAATACAAGAAAAAAAACTTGACGAAGCAAAGAAGTTACTGCCTCAGTTTTATAAAGCTGTTGATAAAGCTGCAAAAGTACATTATATCCATAAAAATAAAGCTGCACGATTAAAATCTTCCGTTGCATCTAAACTAAACAAATAAAATTTTTAATCATTTAATATTTGTGTAATTCTCACTATAAAAGTTTCAAGAATATACTTTTTAAAAGGCGAAGTTTTTAGTTTATAGTCTGTTTTTTGTAATTCCTGCAAAATTTTTGACATTTTCTGTTCAGAAATCTTTTTGAACATCCGTCTTCTAAAAAACCAATAAATTGTGTTTAAGATATAAACTTCTGATGTTTTTTTAACATCTATAAGTTCCTGCAATATACGAAGATTTTCTCCAAGATTATTTGAAATAATACCATCGGTAAGTTGGGATACCTCTGAAACTTCATATTCACCACAACAATTTAATACATCATCTTCTGTTATTTCTGTTTTACCATTTGCATAATAATTTAGTTTTTCTAATTCATTCGTTAACAACCACAGATCATTATTTGTTTTCTCACATAATAGTTCCTTTGCTTCTTCTGATAACACAAGTTTTGTTTTTAACGGTATAAATTCATTAATAATCTCGGTTTTAGTTAAATTTGTAAATTCAACTGCTATGTGTTCATCAATTAAATATTTTATAACTTCTTCCGTTCTTTCTCGTTCCGTTAGTTGTTGTTCGTATAATATAAAAAAATAATTCTCCACCTTGTATGACTGAAGAAACTCTTTCAACTGTTTCCTAAAATTTTTCTTTGCAATGTTGAAATATCGTAAGATTAAACAGTTATACACTGTAAATAAATCATTAGTAGCAAGTTTTTTAACAACTTCATTCATATCGGTTTCCCAAGGATATAAGGTTTCTATATTGTAACTATCATTTATAAATTTATTAATTGTTTCAAACATATAAAATGTATTTTCACCATGAAAGAAAAAAACTTTATGTTTAGAAACTATCTTTTTTATATTTAAATTGAATTGAGTATAGTTAATTTCCATATTGAACTAACCATTAAGGAATTTTTTTATATGACCTGCCTGTTACTGAACCAAACCCTTCCACTGTACGTAAGTATATTTTTCTTGCCATATTATATACAACATCCTTTTTTGCCTCTTCTTCTGTTAACCCACCAGGTAATGTCGGTGCGGCAAAAAATAGTATTTCTTCAAAATTTTTCTCTTCCCACAGTGTTACATTATTAACTCTATCTACAAAATGTATATTTACAATAAATCTCAACTTATACTGTTTAGGTTCAAAATTTTCACCATAAGATATAGGTTGTAATATGTAATACAAAATCTCTCCTGATACATACCCGTCAGCAGTGTTAACATCGTTAGTTATACTAAATCTGCCATCTTTTAATAGTTGGTTGTTAAGTTCTAACCTTAGCATATCTTCTAACCCAAAAATACTTGTTTTATTATCAAAAGTTTTCACAGCAATTGTTTTTATATGTGGCGGTAGTATCTGCACCGATGGTTGATACGATTGACATCCGAAAAAAAGAATTAACAATAATAAAATAATTTGTTTCATAAAACTAAATCCTCCTTAAATGATAATTTTAAATTCTTACTTTTTTTAATAACCTATCCTTTAATTTTTTCAACCTTTCGCTTATCCCGACAACATAAATATGTGGATTAATTAACCTTTTATATTCTGTTGGTAACGACGCTAAATTTTGTCTTGTATTTTCTCTAACATCTTTCAAAGATGGAAATGAATAAACAAGTTTACCACCTTTTACTATCGGTTTAATTAAAACTCTATGCAAAACATTATCTTTATTTTTAGGTCTGCGTAAAATATAGTGAAAATCCGGATGATAACATTTACAGTCATATTTTAAATTTTCGTTTTCAAGATGAATAATATCAAATAATAATTTTTCTTTCGTATAAAATCTTGTTATATTTTTAACATGTGGTAACGATATTTTTTCCGGCATGTCAGAAATTTTTATTACAGGCTGGTATTTATCTTTAGATTTTTTTGCGACAATTTTATAAACACCGCTCAGTGCCGCATCAGGATTGCCAGTTACAAGTTTTGTTCCAACACCGAACATATCTATTGGTGCACCACGAGTTAATAGTTGTTCAATAATAAATTCATCAAGTTCGTTTGAAACAACAATTTTTGCTTCTTTGAAACCAGCATCATCTAAAATTTTTCTTGCTTGCTTACTTAAAGTTTCCAGGTCACCACTGTCAAGCCGTATACCAAAATTAAAGATTCCCTGTTTTCTAAGTTTCTTAAAAATTTTAATTGCATTTTTAATCCCTGTTCGTAAAGTATTATAAGTATCTACCAACAGAATCGTATTGTGAGGATATAACTTTGCGAATTTATCAAACGCTTCATATTCGCTATTAAAACTCATCACCCAAGAATGAGCCATAGTACCCCTCACAGGTATCCCGTAAAGTTTGCCAGATAGAACATTAGATGTAGCAACTGCACCACCTATATACGCTGCACGCGATGCTGAGATACCACCATCAACACCTTGTGCACGTCTAAGACCAAACTCTAAAACCGCTCTCCCACGAGCTACTTCTACAATTCTTGCAGATTTTGTTGCTACAAGTGATTGAAAATTTATTATGTTTAACACTATAGTTTCAAGCAACTGAGCCTGAACAATTGGCGCATGAATTCTTAACACAGGTTCTTTTGGAAAAACAATTTCACCTTCTTCTACAGAATAAATGCTACCGGTAAATCTGAAGTTCCTGAGGTATTCCAAAAATTCTTTTTTAAATAAACCAAGCGAAGAAAGATATTCAACATCGTCATCTGTAACCTTAAAATTCAGTATCGCCTCAACTAAAGGTTGCAAGCCTGCAAAAATTATAAATCCAGAACTGAATGGTGTTTTTCTAAAAGTTAAATCAAATACTGCTTCCAAATTAGGTTGGTAAAAATAATACCCCTGTACCATTGTAAGTTCATATAGGTCTGTTAGAAGAAACAAGTTTTTATTATAATTCTTCATGGTTTATAATTTTAATTCCGAGCGATAACATATGTTTTATTGCTTTTTCAATACTTCCTTCAGGAACATTAACACCTTTAGTTGCATCTTTGATCACAAAAGTTTTAAATCCTGACTTTACTGCGTCATAAGCTGAGTAATACACACAATAATCCAAAGCTAAACCACAGATGTATACTTCTTCCAAATTCAAACCTTTAATCCAATAACGTAACCCAGTCTCAGTCTTTTTGTCGTTCTCAAAAAATGCAGAATAAGAATCTATATTTGGATTTGTCCCTTTCCTTAAAATCAAATCTACTTTTTTTAAATCCAAATCTTTATGTAATTGAGCACCGTAACTGCCTTGGACACAATGTTTTGGCCAGAGTATCTGTTTTATATCATCAATTTCTATCACATCACCAACATTTTTTTTATGCGTGGAAGCAAAAGATATATGATTTTCCGGATGCCAATCTTGTGTAACTACCACTTTGTCAAATTTAGTCATAATTTTATTCACTATAGGAATTATTTTGTCACCGTCAGGTACAGGCAGTGCTCCCCCAGGACAAAAATCATTCTGTAAATCAATTATAATTAAAACCCTGCTCATTTTTACCTCCCGTACTGTGAATTAAAAAGAATACTTTGTTTTGCTGATTGTAAATTTTATTTTTTCTTTTTCTTCTTGCAAAGTAGACAAAGTTGCTATAGAAATTGAAACTAAATTTGATATAGAATTTAAAATATCTTTATTTTCCTGGCTAAGTTCATACTCAGCGTTCATTAGAACAACAAGTAAACCAAAAATATTTTTACCATCACTTAATTTGTAAGTATAAAATTTTTCGTTATCAACAACCATACCATTCCCGGCGTTTTCAACAAAGTTTTTTATTATTGGATCTTCCTTATCATAAATTTCTTTCAGTAGCTTAACTGTATTGCCAGTTTGTACCACAAGTTGATACTCATCATTAAATTTGTTAAATATATATATTGCACAACTACAATAGTCGGGTAAAACCGACACAATTTCTGATAATATGTTTTCAATGAACCTGCTAACTTCTATTATGTTTTTTACAGCATCAAGCATTTTTTGTGAAATTGCATATATTGTTGCCAACTCTTTAGATGTTTGTTCTAACCTATAAATTGTATTTAGTAACATCCGCTGAACAATTTTTATCCCTTCGTCTGAGTAGTTTTTGAAAATTTTAAGAAAAATATCTGAGCGTATACATAAAACTACAGTATCACCTTTTGCTACAGCTGTTGCGGTGCGTAATGTTTTAGAAAACAATGCTGTCTCACCAAAAATACTGCCAGGTAGAAAAACGCTTAATAGTTTTTCATTCTTACACTTATAATTTTTAAATATCTCTACACTGCCTGAATAAACTATATACAGTTCTTCCCCTTCAGTGTTTTCTTCAAATATAATTTCCTTATCATAAAAATTCTTTTCTATAACACCTGTCGCAAGCATATTTATTATTTCTTCAGACAATGTTTCAAAAATTGACAAATTTTTTAAAAAATCTCTATATTTCATACTTACATCTTAAAATATTCTTAAACCATACCAGGTCTTCCACCACTGCGAACAAATTCTGGATTTTGTGCTTTTGATACTGCATCTTCAAGACTTACCAATCCTTTTCGCACAAGTTCTAATAATGACCTGTCTAAACTAATCATACCATACTTAGCACCAGTCTCAATAGCAGTGTATATCTGATGTGTTTTCCCTTCCCTGATAAGGTTAGCAATTGCAGGTGTTACAATCATAACCTCACGCGCTGCGATACGTCCAAACCCATCCTTC
>JANXDG010000061.1 GCA_025059805.1 Endomicrobiia bacterium | reverse complement strand
GCTATTTTCATAAATAATTTTACTTAAATTTAGACCTAAAAATTTTCATACCTAAAAATTTTACTTTAAGACAGTTATCTTCAGGACAAAAGTCAATACAACTAAAACAATGTATACAATTTGAAAAATCAATATTAGTTTTTTCTTTTTCAAGATATAAATTTTCATTGTTTAATGGACATACATTTGCACAAATTCCACAACGAGTACAAATTATTGTTTCTTTTTGTTTAGTTAAAAAACCTCCACGATTAAAAAAAGAAAGTAAAAATCCTGATGGACAAATTCTACACCAAAGACGTTTTATAAAAAAACTTAAAATCACCAACATCAAAAAAATCAAACTTATAGTTGTAAAAATTCCATATCCTAAAGGTACAAAATTATGCACAATAGGCCATCTGCCAAGATATGGAAATATAAATCTTGAGGGACACATCTGACATACACTTAGATATATCTGTTTTCTTAAACTCCATGAAACTGCAGAGGTTCCAGCTACAAAAGATAATAAAATAATTGTTATAAACATAATATATTTTATGCTTTTTAAAGTTTTTTCTTTCTTTTCTGACAAAAGAATAGGATTAAGTTTTAATTTTTTTCTTATGATATTTAAAACATCTTGAATAAACCCTAAAGGACAAACCCAGCCACACCATAATCTGCCAAATAACACAGCTAAAACTAAAAATAAAAAAATATGTGGTAGCATAAAACTCAGATTAGTTTTCCAACTTATTGATTCAGAGATAAAATGCATAAAACATGCCCTAAAAGTTCCTGTTTGGCGCAAAAATCTACATGACTTTATAGGCAAGTAAGTATCAAATGCTTGAGGATAGGTAGGTCCAGAGATAATAATTTTTTTCCCTTCTTGGCTTATTTGTTTATATTCTTGAGGTGCCTCTATAAAAGGTAAAAAAGAAAGATTTTGTTTTTTTAATCCTAAATAACTTCCAAAAACTATAAATAAAAAACAAATACTCTGGACAAAATATCTTAACAAAGTTATGAATTTCATTTTGTTTTACGCAAAAGCAAAATAATAATTGTTATCAAACCTAAAATTGCAAAAAAATATGGTTTCTTCCAAAAAGGTATTTTTTCAACTTTTACAACTATTTCTTGAGAATGTTCAGATAAATTCTTTTGTTGTGGCGATGTAGAGACAAAAGTTTCTTTTGTTTGTAGTATTTGGTTTGTATTTTCAATTTTTTCTTCTTGAGGTAAAATAAGTTGAATAGTTGTAGATTTTTGTGTTTCTTGTTGGATTTGAGTTTGTTTTATTTTCTTTTCTACTACCACATCTATTTTGTTTACAGTTGCTGTAAGTTCAGAACTTTTAGCTTCAACATTTATTTTTAATGGATAACTATCAGGTAAAAATCCTTCACGAAGTTTAAGTTCTACAACAAAAAAACTTCTCTCACCAGGAACTAACTTCTGTATTGTGTTAGGTATTATTTCTATCTCAAATGCAGGGTTTTCTACTATCAGTTTTACATCATATAATATAGTATCAAAAGTGTTTTCAATATAAATTCTAAAAGAACCTGTTTCTTCAATAGTGATTAATTCTTTTTCAGGTACAAGCACTAAGTGTTGTGTTGGTCTAAATGGGTCATGGCATAAATGAGCAAAAGTTGGTTTTATTGTTAAAAAACAAAATAATAGATAAAAAATTTTTTTATTCATAAATTTTGATACCTCTCTGTTCCAATTATAGCAGCTCCCAATGCTACAACAAATTGTGGCTCTTGAGGAGTGTAGATTTCTTTTTTTAGTTTTTCCTCTAATGCCCTTTTTATTCCTTCATTTTTTGCTCCACCGCCACAAAAAAATATAACATCTTTTTCTTCAATTTGTTTAAGCATATTCAGGATTCTTTCTGCGATTGAGTCACAAATACCTTTTATAATGTCTTCTTTTTGTTTTCCTTGTGCTATTAAAGAAATAACTTCACTTTCAGCAAAAACTGTACAAGTTGAATTTATTTTTACAGGTTCTTTTGCGTTAGTATAATATGTTCCAAAATCATCTAAATTTATACCTATCACATTACTCATAACCTCTAAAAATCTACCAGTCCCTGCAGCACATTTATCATTCATTACAAAATCAACAACATTACCTTCATCATCAAGCGAAATAATTTTTGTGTCTTGTCCACCAAGGTCTATTATCGTTTTTGCTTTTATACCAAAATTATTACACAGCCAAAAAGTTCCTTTAGCACAACAAGTAATCTCGGTGATTGTTTCGTTGCCAAATTCTATAGTTCTTCTACCGTAACCTGTTGAGATAACATATCTTAAATCTTTTATAGATAAACCAATTTTAGATAATGCATTCTTTAATGTTTCCTCTGCCGATTTTTTAGGTTCACAACCAGTTGGTGAAATTGCTTGAGAAAGTATTTTATAATTTTTAGAGTTTAATTTTTCTATAATTACAACTTTAGTTGTTACTGAACCAATATCAATACCTGCTGTTATCATTTTAGTTGGTTTTTGTTTTTTAGCATCTCTATGAAAGCTTCAATTCGTGTTTTAAGTTGTTCGGTATCTTCGGGACTGTAGTCGGTATGGAGTTTTAATATAGGTATTCCATAATTTTTTAGAACAGTTTTTATTTTATAAAATTCTATATCATAAAGTTGACATAATCTTAAAGAATGATATATCACTGCATCAACTGAAAAATCTTTTATAGATTGTAGCAACTTGTCAATTCTATCATTTGATTCTGTAAAACAAGGACAAGTTGAAGGAAGTAAATACTTATACGCTAATGCTCTTAAACATCCCTCAGTTGACCAATCATCTACTTCGGTTGTGTCGTATAAACTTCTTACACCACTGCATAGCTCATCAGCTACTATTGTTGCTTGGGTTGTTTCTATAATGTTTAATATTTTATAATTAGGCCAGATAATTGGTGCACCTGTAAGTAGCAGTTTTATAGGTTGTGTTGTTATATTTTGTGTTGAAAACTTAGAATTAAGATGCTTAGAATCTAAAGTTAAAGAGTAAACTTCGTTATATAGTTGGTTGGTTTTTTCTATCCATCTTTTAATATCATCATAAAAACTTGCCTGGATTATTAGAAGTGTATCTCTTTCATTTAGTAATAAAGGATAGGTTTTTTTTAATTGATAAAGTTTTCTAAAAATCATCTGTCTTTGATGGAGAAGTTTAATTGCTTGTTTTAAGTTTTCTTTCGTGATTTTTATTTTTGTAAATTTTTCAAGTTTTTCTTTTAGAGTTCTTATTTCTTCTAACCAAAAAGTTTTTGCTTTTGTTAAATTTTTCCTATTAGGAAGTTCTAATATCCAGACTGGCATCATATCATTAAGTATTTCGGCTAATTTCTTTTTACCATCACAAGTTGTAGGTATAATTACTAAATCACAAAGTTCAAAATAAGAAAGTCCAAGTATCTTAAAGCCAAATGATGATTTTATTAATGGACAGATGTCTCTTGGAAGAACCTCTTCAGCATAAGAGATAGTATCATAACTTCCTGCACATAATCTAACAGGTATAGCCCCACAAGCATAGATTAACTCCTCAGGTACAAATATACAAAAAGTTCCAATAATTTTTTTACCATTTCTTTTTGTTTCTTTAAGTTCATCTAATCTTAAAGAAGAAGTGAGTATCTCTTCATAATATGAGATTGTGGAAGGACGGTTATGATTTTTGTGTAGTAGTTGTAGAATTTTTTTATTTGTTTCTTTAATATTTTGGACAACATTGATATCAGTTTTTTTAATAATTTCAATCTTATATCTTTGTTCAAAATCAATTTTATGTGTAGTTTCTATTTTTTTCAGTGAATAATTAGCAGCTCTACATATAGGACAGAAAAGTTTTATTTTATTGAATACTTTATATTTTAGTTTTGTTTTATCTTTTGAAGTCCTTACATATTTACATAAAAAACACTTTGAACAAATTTTTATCCAAAAATTTGGTTTCATTGCCAAATACCCACAATTTCTGTTTTACAGAATTTACATTTTCCTGAAGTACCTATTTTATTTTCTACCACAACATAGTGAATCCTTTTAATAAGAAGTTTCTTACAATTAGGACAGTAGGTATTATTCCCCTCATGTCCAGCAACATTTCCAATATAAACATATTTTAATCCTAAAGAGATTGCAATTTCTCTTGCTTTTTGTAAGGTTTCTATTGGAGTAAAAGGTAGATGTGTAAGTTTATATGATGGGGAAAATCGTGTAAAATGCAATGGTACATCTTCACCTAAGTTATCCTTTATCCATAAGCACATATTTTTTATGTCATCTAGATTATCATTAAACGTTGGTATTATTAGATTAACAATTTCTAAATGTTTTTTTTTGTTGTCGGATGATTTTTAAGATTTGTAATATATGTTCTAAATCAGCTTCAGGGATTTCAGAATAAAATTTTTTATTAAAACCTTTTAAGTCAACAGTTACTGCATCTACATATTTAAGTATTTCTTTTAGAGGTTCAGGATTTATAGAACCATTTGTATGAAACAAAACCTTAAGACCTTTCTGTTTTGCTATTTT
>JANXDG010000043.1 GCA_025059805.1 Endomicrobiia bacterium | reverse complement strand
GTGGGCTAAAAACTCGCCGTTGGGAAGAAATAAATCAACCTCTGCAAACGATAATAGAAGTAGCTAATGTTTTAAGAAAAAAGTTTAAAGATACTTAAATCATTCATCTTGAGGAACTATATTAGCAACAGCAGCAACTTTATCTCCTTCATCAAGTTTTACCAAACGCACTCCTTGAGTATTGCGAGACAAAACAGATATTTCATCAACCTTTAATCTTATACTCATACCTTTTTCTGTCATTAGCATAATTTCATATTCAGGGTTTGCTACTTTTACCCCTACAACTTTACCATTTCTTTGGGTTGTTTTTATATTTATTACACCTTTGCCACCACGACTTTGTAGCCTGTAATCATCAACCTTAGTTCTTTTCCCATAACCGTTTTCACAAACTGTAAGCAGTATATCTTCTTTTTTTACAACTTCCATACCTACAACTTCGTCATCTTTTGATTTGAACCTAATTCCTACAACACCCCTGCCAGTTCTGCCAATAGGTCTTACTTTGTCTTCTTTAAATCTTATTGCGAAACCGTTCTTTGTCGCAATGAAAACTTCTGATTTACCATCAGTATGTTTCACATCTATTAAAGAATCGCCTTCGTCAAGATTTATCGCTATAATACCAGTTTTTCTTGGGTTTGAGTATTCAGAAAGTTTTGTCTTTTTTATGATTCCTTTTTTAGTACACATCAAAAGATAAGAGTTGTCATCAAATTTGTCAACTGCAACACAAGCAGTAATTTTTTCATCCATACTTGAAAGTTGTATCAGGTTTACCGCAGCTTTTCCTTTTGAGATTCTTGAGCCCTCTGGAACTTCAAACACTCTTGACCAGTAAACCCTACCTTTATTTGTAAACCACAAAAGATAAGAATGTGTGTTTGTAATTATAAGTTGTTCAACAAAGTCCTCTTCTTTGACAGTGGTTCCAGTAATACCTTTTCCTCCTCTATGTTGTGCTTTATATGTTGAAAGCGGCATCCTTTTAACATAGCCCTGATGAGATATACACACGACCACATCTTCTTCTTTTATTAAGTCCTCAATTGTTAACTCTTCAACACGAGCAACGATTTTTGTTCTTCTTTCATCTCCATATTGTTCTTTTATTTTTTTAACTTCTTCTTTTATGATATTGTCAATTTTTTTAGGGTCTCTTAAAATTGACCTTAAAAGTTCTATTGTCTTGATAAGTTCAAGATATTCCTGTTCAAGTTTTGTGCGTTCTAAAGAAGTAAGTTGTTGTAGACGCATCTCAAGAATAGCACGTGCTTGTATTTTTGTAAACTTAAACTCTTCCATCAAGTTTTTCTCAGCGGTGTCAACATCTTTTGATTCGCGAATTATCTTTATAACTTTATTTAAGTTTTCAATAGCAACTCTCAATCCCTCAACAATGTGTGCTCTATTTTCTGCTTTTCTTAGATCAAAAGAAGTTCTTTTGTAAACAATATCTCTTCTGTGATCAATGTAGCATTGTATCATCTCACGCATATTTAATACCTGAGGTTTGCCGTTTACTAAAACTAACATTATAACACCAAAAGATACTTCAAGTTGTGTATGCTTAAAAAGTTGATTAAGTACAATATTTGGGTTGCCGTCTCGTTTTATTTCAACAACAATTCTTATACCATCTCTATCTGACTCATCCCTTAAGTCAGATATATCTTGAATTTTTTTCTCGTTTGCTAAGTTTGCTATTGTTTCAAGAAGTTCTGATTTATTAACCTGATATGGAATTTCTTTTATAATAATCGCATGTTTGCCACCTTTTATTTCTTCAATTTCAGCCTTTGCACGGACACGAAGCGCCCCACGACCTGTTGTAAAATACTCTTTTATACCATCTTTACCTTGAATGATACCACCAGTTGGAAAGTCAGGCCCTTTAATGTACTGCATTAACTCTTCAGCGGTTAATTCAGGATTTTCTAAAACAGAAATTATAGCATCACAAAGTTCAGAAAGGTTATGTGTAGGGATATTTGTTGCCATTCCCACAGCAATACCACTTGAACCGTTAACTAATATATTTGGAAATTTAGCTGGAAGCACAACTGGTTCTTCCAAAGAACCGTCATAGTTAGGACGGAAGTTTACAGTTTCTTTGTCAATATCTTCAAGCATCTCCTCTGCGATTTTATTAAGACGAGCTTCTGTATTGTGATTTATAAATCCATTTGCTACAAAGGAATGACAGGAAGAGGAAACTTTTACAGAATAGACATTTTGTTTTTCTTTTAAGATATTTTTTGTTTTTACCTTATCAAAAAAGAATTTATGTGTAAGTAAAAAACTAACTAAATTTATATCTTCCTTATTAAGTAAATTTTTAATATAATCAAAATTTTTTTCAAGTTTGTTGTATCTGTCTAAATTATACTTATGGATAAATCCGTTTTTATACTTGTTTCTAAAATACTCACTTAAGAATGGAATTCTGTCAGTTTTGCTTATTCTTTCAAAATTTATTTCTTTAATTTTTTCTAACCCACTTTGTTTTTTTTCAGACCAAAAACCTATTTGTTGTTTAAACTTTAATATGTTTTCTACACCTGAGATTAAAAGTTTATAACATCCATTTCTTTTATCTTTATAAGGAGCAGTTGTAACAATTCCAAAGTTTAAAAGCAAAACTTTTAGTTGTTCTATCAACTTAATACTTTTGGAGTTATATACTAACTCAATAGATTTACCTTTATGTCTTTTATCAGTATGAAAAACGACACTTCCATCTCCTTCAAATAAACCTTGTAAAAACTTTTGAACAACATTTTTGGGAGATATTAATATACTAAAAGGTATTTCTTTCTGTTGAGATTTTACATTTTTAAGCCCTAAATTTTCTAAGAACTTTACTACTTTCTTATGATATATACTTAATTCTAAACAATCACCTTTTATTTTTCTTTCATAGAGTTCTACTTGTGGAAAAAGTTTTATGACTATCTCTTTTACTTTATCATACAGATTTTTATCTTTATTGTTAAATATGATTTTTTCTTGATGAAAACTACCCTCAGCTGTTAACACACCTAACAGAAATCCCAACTCTTCTGACATTTTTTCAGGAAGAGTAATATCTTTTTTGTACAAAGTTTCCTCTGGATAAAATTGTTTTAGTTCTAATTCTTTTTCAGTAAAAAATGAGAAATTACGCATAAGTAAAACATAGTCAGAAGTAGTAATATCTTTTAACATCTTCCATTTTAAGGTAGGAGTCCCATTTTGATTTTTGTCCCAGCATAAAACTGGATGGTTTATAGAACCTTTAAGTTTATACCCGCAAGAAGTTGTGATTTCAATTATTGTATGCTTTCCTGAATCAAAAAATTTAGTTGCTTTTACTATATCTCCTTTATAGTTTAAAACATCTATGTCAATGTCAACTTCTTGCCCATCAGCAACTTTTTCAATAGGAATACAACCTTTGTTGGTTAATAGCAAAGTATCTCCTGTTACACAATATCTCATTGCCGCTGGTGGATCACCATCTATAGAACCAAAATTCCCTTGACCATCAATGAGTGGGTATCTTAAAGAAAAATCCTGTCCCATTCTTACAAGTGCTTCATACACTGCGGTGTCTCCATGTGGATGATATTTACCTAAAACATCTCCAACTACACGAGCAGATTTTTTGTAAGGTTGGTTGTGTCTGAGACCCATTTCTTTCATTGTATAAAGAATTCTTCTGTGGACTGGTTTAAGCCCATCGCGCACATCAGGTAAAGCACGGCCTACAATAACACTCATAGCATAGTCAGTGTAGGATGTTTTCATTTCCTCGCCAATATCACGAGGGATGATATTTTGTTCTTCAAAGTTAAACTCTTGTTGTGGCTCTTTTTTCGCCATACGCATACAATCCTTTCTGTCGGATTTTTATAACTTACAATGTTAAATTTTAATATAAAAACTTTGGACTAAAAACAAGTGTTGTTAGCAGCAATTTAACTTGTTTTCATTGTATAAATTTTATAATTTGATATTGATGAAACGAATTATTTTTTTGTGTGTCATTTTTATATTTTCATTGCAGTTAACGACGCGAGGAGGATATAAAAGTAAGAAAGTTATGAAGGAAGAAATACCAGCAAATGTAGATAGAAATTTTGAACCATCGTATTTAAAATTACATAAGGCAGGCGAGCTTAAGAAACGTGCAGAGAAACTCTGGGAGATGATGAGAAAGTGTGAATTATGTCCGCGAATGTGTGGAGTAAACCGTCTTAGAGGACAAGTTGGGGTATGTTGTGCACCTGGGATAAAATTAATAGTTTCTTCTTATCATCCGCATTTTGGTGAAGAAAGACCATTAGTTGGAACTGGTGGGTCAGGTACAATTTTTTTTGCTCATTGTAATTTAAGATGTATTTTTTGTCAAAACTGGGATATAAGCCATCTTGGTAGAGGT
>JANXDG010000010.1 GCA_025059805.1 Endomicrobiia bacterium | reverse complement strand
AACTAAATACTTACTTCCTAACGCAAAACCAGCAAATATACCAGAAAGTATAAGCCAAAATTTTTCTTTCTTTATAAAATACTCCATCATACATAACACCATTGCTATTTCAAACATCGTTATACCTAACTCAATAGCAGTCTTCCAAGAAACAGCCATAACTGTTGGCACTGTATAAAATATTACTACGGCTATCAAAGCCATTGTTTTTGAAAAATATCTTTTAAGAAAACTATAAACTAAAACACAACTTACTATTCCAAAACTCCAATGAAGAATTTTAGCTGTTATATCATTATTTAATACCAAAGCCATTAAATAAAGCATGTTTATATTAAAAGGATAAAGTGAAGCAAAAATATAAGGATTAAAAGATATTTTATTCTGTAACCTCCATTGATTAGGCAGTCCTAAAAGATAAAATTGAGAATCAAAAAAAGTCTCAGGTACAGTTGCACCAAGAAAGTTTATAGCTGCGGTATAAATAAAAACGAAACTTAGTATTATTTCAAAAATATTATATCTTGTTGGCTTAGTTTTGGACATAGTTTTATAAGTAGTACCATTTCTTTTTTCAAAAATTAAAAAGTACACTCCACTACCCACTCCAATTGTTACTACTAACCAAAATATACCCTTAAATAAAAATCCCAACAATCCCAACAAATAAACTAACAAAGCTACCACTCCAAACCCCATAACAACCTCAAACAACCACTTACTACTGAAATCTTTAAACAAAGAAAAAGTAATTTTACCATAACCAAAACACGAAAAAATTACAAAAAATGAAGTAACAAAGTTTTTTATCAAATAAATTAGTTTTTTATATGAAATTAAACCTAATCCTTCAAACAATTGCGTCGTGGTAAAAGGTAATGGGAAAAACTTAAAATACTCTGTGTTAAAAACCACAAAATATATCCAACAAAAAAATAAGACATAAAAAAACAAACTATGCATTTTAACTTCTAACATTCTTTTCTTATTATTTATGTTCATCCTTTAACAGTTCTTACTTCAAATTGTATCTCAGCAAACCCACCAACAAAATAACACCAGAATCTTTCACAGAAATCAATATTTATATTAGCAAAAAAAGAAAAAAAAGAATTCAAAATTTTTATAAGTGGCTGAAATTTTTTTTGTGAATCTCGCATAGATTTAGGTTCTGGAGGAGACCATACTAACTTTATTTTTTCAACTATGAATTTAGCATTAGTTTTTGCAATAAAATCTTTTTCGCGTTCAAAATAATCAAACAATAGACTACTAAAATAATGCTTATGTTCCGGATTACCATAAGCGGTTCTACAACTAAAATGTGGAGTTTTCAAGACAAGTTTACCATTAGGTTTAAGAATACGCCAAATTTCTTCTAATACTTTTATAGGATTGTCTAAATGTTCTAATATGTGACATGCATAAACTATATCAAACTCATTATCCTCAAATGGATATGGAAATTTATTGAGATCCCATATAATATCAGGGTTCGATTTTGGATTCCAATCTAAACTTATTGCGTAAGAATAATGTTTCCAAGGTCCTGCTCCTAAATCTAAAACTTTTAAGTGTTTATTCATAACTATCTCACAATCCGAAGTAACCATCGCCTTAAAAGAATAAAAATTACTTTTAACAAAACTTTTTGGCTTTCAAATCCTCCAAAAAGAACTATTCTTGTTATCATTATTAATTCCTTATATACCCATATAGGTTGACAAAGTTTATGAATAAGCCATTTCCTAAATGATTTATTAAAAAATTTTTCTATGTCTTTTGACGATACAGTGGGATACTGATAACTACAACATGAACTTCCATTTAGTTTACTATAATCGTAATCATAAAGATAATTTTTATAAGCCAACACTTTGTAAAACTTAGTTCCCGGATACGGAGTACATATACTAAATTGAACACTATTAACTGCTAACTTTTTGGCATATTCAATAGTTTTATACATTGAATGTTTTGTTTCTTTTAAAAGACCAAATGTGAATGTTGCGTGTGTTTTTATATTATATTTATTTAGCAATTTCGCTATATATTTCACCTTTTCCAAATCAATTGGTTTACCTACAGTTTTTGCTAACTTTTCGTCGCCAGTTTCTACACCAAATTTTATACCTATACAACCAGCATTCTTCATCCAATAGATTGTTTCCTCATCAAGATGCGTTGCGTTTCCCATACAGGACCATTTTATATTTAAGTTTCTCTTAATTATCTCTTTACATATGTTAATAACATAATCTTTTTTAACTGTAAAATCGTCATCATCAAAATATAATTCTTTCAGTTGGTATTTCTTTACCAAATATTCAATTTCATCAACTGCTCTTTTAATTGAAAATGTTCTGTAAGGAGAATTTCTATAAATTACTTGATTCCAAAGGCAAAAATAACATCTATAAGGACACCCACGAGAAAGTTGCATCTGAATTGATGGGAAATATTGACAAAAAGCATCTTTATAAATAAAAATATCTGGATGTTCATCGTCAGGGAATAACTCTCTAGCAGGAATAGGAAGAATATCTAAAGGATTTATAATTTCTGAATATCCTTCACCACTTATTTGTTGACCTTTTCTAAAATATATACCTTTAGCAGAGATAGATACATTCTGTCTCAAACAATCAAGCAGTATTTTTGTTGAAACTTCATATTCTCCACGGATAATGAAGTCAATCTCTGTATAATTTTTTAATATATCCTGATAAAATATTGTTGCATGTGTGCCAGTAAGTATAATAATCACCTGTGGTACTATTTGTTTTATCTTCTTTATTAACTTTATATCATATTCAAAAGTAAGAGTTGTTGTTTCTAATAAAATTATATCTGGATTTTTATGTTTTATTTTTTCAAGAATAAATATTTCATCCAAATCCAAAGCAACCGCGTCTAACACTTTAACTTCATAATTTGCTTTTAATAAAATTGCTGCTGTATAAGCTAAAAAAAATGGAAACGGAATATATAAAGGGCTCTCCCATACAAACTTTTCAACAGAAAATGGCCATCTACTTCCAGCACGAATGTAGATTTTTTCTGTATATTTAGAAGTTCTTATTTTAAGTGATGGATTTAATAACAAAATTTTCATTTACATAAGTTCTTCAAAAATAACTTAAATTCCGACAAACCACTAAAGTATGAATACTTATCTTTTATAAGAGCGTAAGTATTAACCCGTTTTTCTAACTTCAAAAGTTCCTCACAAACCGTAATAAATTCTTGCTTAGTTTTCACAAGATAACAAAAATCTCCAAATCTCCTTAGTGTATCTCCAACCAAATATCCAACAACAGATTTATTCATTGCTAAATATTCAATGATTTTAAGTGTACCTTTGTAGTAATCACCTATACGTTTTTGTTTCATCCAAATAACCATTATATCACATATCGCAATTAATCTTGCTACCTCATAATGCTTAACTGTGCCTGTAAATATTACTTTCTCATTACCTTTACATTTATATTTTGGCAACAACCTTCCTCCACCAATAACTAAAAAATAAACATCAGGATTTTTTCTAATTAATTCTATTACACAATCCAACAATATTTCAAACTCTCCAATTCCACCGGGAGTAAAACATCCTAAAAATCCTATAATTTTTTGTTTTTTACTAAAATTCATTAACTCTCTCAACTTATCTTTATTGTATTTTTCAGGATTAAACTTTTCTACATCTATTCCTTGAGGTATTATACAAATAGGTTTCTTCATCTTAGTTTTTTTTATAATAACATTCATCAGAAGCTGTGTAGGAACTATATATGCAGTAGGTAAATTAAATGATAAATTTTCAAAAAAAGAAAATAAAAATCTAAAAATAAAAGAATCTTGTAATAAAGAATCCCAATCGTCAAAATCAACAATAATGATTTTATTCATAAGTTTCGCAATTAATATCAAAGGAAAGGTAAAAGGAGTTAATTTTTGTATAATTAAAACATCGTATTTTAATCTCAACATATATAAGATCCTTTTAATAGTTCCTATTAAGAAACCAATTACAGTATTTTTTTGAGTAACTGATATAACATTTGTATCATAGTTAGGAAGTTCTGAATTAGATTCAATATATTTTACTTCAAAACCACATCTCTTAACAAAGTCATATAACCTCCGCATACGCATTGTCGAACCACCAGTTGAGTCAAATGAATTTATAATAAGAAATTTATAATGTTTCATTCATTATCTATGATAAAAATAACCTAACTACTGATTTTGCCTGCCAAAATTTTTGTGTAAGAGATTGTCTCCTAAAGATAGCTTTTAATATATAGTTAACTCTAAAGTAAAACTTTCTAAATGCTAAGTAATTCATACGGTTTAACATTTCTTTATTATGTAGTGGCCACCAATAATTAGAAATTGGTTTGTCAGGATTTTTTACATATTCAAGCCAATAATCTTTATTTATAATTCCTTCTTTAATTGCTTTTTCATAAAACACACTTTTTGGTAAAGGATTAAAAACTCCAAATGGTGCATAATCAAGATTTAGTTTTATTGCAAAATTTATAGTATTTAACATCTCCTTTGGTGTCTCTGTAGGAAGTCCTAACATAAAATTTCCATATGTCAGTATACCTACATCTTTGCATAGTTTTATTACTTTTTTGACTTGTTCTAAATCAAGATGTTTGTTTATTAACTTTTGAAGATGAGGTGTAGCAGTTTCTATACCAAATTGTATCATTCTACAACCAGCTTCTTTCATTTTTCGCAAAATCCTTTTATCAAGTTTCATATCAGCACGACTTCTGCAATGCCATCTTATATTAAGTTTTTTTTCTATTAATAAATCACAGATAGCTTCAACTCTATCTATATCAAAAGTAAAATTCTCATCAAAAAATATTATATCTTTTATACCTAATTTTACAATACTTTCTATCTCTTTCACTACATATTCTGGAGAATGAAATCTTACTTTTTTGGCTCGCTCAATACTATTGCAGTAATAACAATTATAAGCGCATCCTCTTGATGTCATCATAGTAGTGATAGGATTTTTATATGTAATAAAACTTTTATATTTTTTATAATTAAGCAATGTTCTATTAGGAAAAGTTAACCCATCAAGTTTTTCAACATATTGTATTTTATGGTCTTTATCTATATTATTCTTAGTAATCACACCTATTATATCATCAGGAAATTTACCTATTTTTAAGCATTCTATTAATTTAGTAAATACAATTTCTGCTTCACCATAAATTACAAAATCTATCTCTGGCTCTTTTATAGTTTCAAATGGATAAATAAAAACATGGGGACCTCCTGCTACGGTAAAAATTTTTGAATTTAGTTGTTTTACAACTTTTGCTGTCTGCAAAGCATCATATAAATATTCTGTACAAAAATATATTCCTACAACATCGGGTGCAAAATTACTAATTTGGGTTTTAATATCAATATAATCAAGTTTTTCAGACGGTGCGTCTATTATTTTTACTTCACAAGATGGTAACTCTTTTTTAAGATAACTTGCTACATACAAAATACCCAAAGGTGGGTAAAAACCAGATTCTTCATCTATTTTTTTGTGAAGTTTTATATTTCTTAATGCCCAATTATTTTTAGGAGGGAAGATAAATAAAACTTTCATTTTGAAATAGATATCATTTTATCTATCTGAGTTTTTACCTGTTCTACAGAAATTACATTAAGACATATTCTTTTTTTACATCCGTATTCAAAACCAAGATATAAACAAGGTGAACAAGGTAAATTACTTTTAACAACAATATGACCTTCACCCCAAGGTCCCCATCTCGCAGAGTCCGTTGGTCCATGGATCGCAATTGTTGGAGTACTAACTGCTGCTGCTATATGTAAAACGCCAGTGTTGCCACAAATTACAAATTTTGCCATAGAAACTAATGCTATCAGTTCATCAAGTGTTGTCTTGCCCGCAAAATCTATAAGGTTAACTTTGGCGATTTTTATAATTTTTTTTACTGTTTCTAAATCATCTTTGCTACCTGTTAGTAGTATCTTTAAAGCATAGTTTGAAAAAATATATTCGGCAACTTCTGCATACTTCTCGGTATTCCACTGACGATAATATCCGTGTATTCCACATCCTGGATGTATAATTACAAACTGTTTTTCATGAATATCATAACTTTCAAGTAGGTCTTTTATCCTTCTTTTTGCAGTTTCGTCTACAGGCAAATATAGTCTTTTACTTGTTACACTTACACCTAAAGCTTCTACCATATCACAAAAACATTCAACTTCGTGTTTTTTTCTCTTATGTGGTACTTGAATATCAAACAAATAGTGACGAAATTGCTCCGGTGTTTTAAACCCTACTTTAATTTTACCAGATAGAAACGCAATAATCGGCGTTATCCTAAACCATTGTTCAAAATCAACTACTAAATCAAACTTTCTTCTCCATAAAGTCAAAATCTGTTGGAACACGACCAAAGGATTATTAAAAAATTTATCAAACTTAAAAACTATAATCTCGTCAATAAAATCCCACATCTTAACAACATCCACATTTACTTTTGAACACAACATTGTCAATTTTGCATCACGAAATTTTTCTTTTAACGCTTTTACTGCGGGATACAAAAGAATAGTATCACCCATCATTGTAAGTTTTATAACTAAAACTTTTTTTATTTTAAAATTTTTATTTTTTTTAAAAATTTTTTCAAAGAACGAAAATAACAACACTAACGGTATACCTATATATCGGTCAATATAATGATAAATCCAATATTTCATTCTCTAACACAAAACTAAAATTTATACCTACCATTACTATCTCGTAAGGATGCTTTACAAAACTTGTTTTTCTTTCGGTTTAAGAAAAAAATCATCAACCGACAATTTTAAAAAGGAAAATTTGTTGAAAACTTAAGTAGATTCCGACCCCGCGTCGGACATAGGGACGATTTCTTTATAATTATCTTTTATAAAATTTTTCCACCAAGACTGATATTCTTTATAAGAGGCAATATGAAATTCAAACGGCGAAGTTAATCCTATTTTTTGTTTAATGTTAAGAATAATTTCGCTTTTCTGTCTTATATCAAGTTCTTCTTTTATTACTATAAGTATATCAATATCACTTTTTGGTGAAAGGTTACCTTTAACATAAGAACCAAACAAAAAAATTTTTGCATCTTCAAAATTATTTTTTACAATTCTTCGAATTTCATCTAAATAAAACTCTAAATTATGTAAATACTTATCCCTTTCTTGTTTCTTTCTTATAAGTAAATCAAAATATCTCATAAAATTTTTAACAATTCTTCTAAAAATTTAAACATATCTTCCAGCTGTTCTTTAAAAAATTTTGATGGTAAATACCTACTTGTTATATATGCAATATTCAACTCATTTATTATTTGCTTGTGATTTTTTATCAACTCATCAACTTCTTGTGTTTTTCCAGAAATTATTTTATAATCATTTAACAACTCAAATAAATCGTGTGTCTTTTCAAAATCTCCTACTAATTTGTACAAAACAGATTTTATATATAACTGTACCGCCTGCTCTATATTAAACGCTGCTAAATCAAAATATCCTTTTTTATAACATTCTTTTGCTATTTCGTAAAACTTATCCGCTCTTTCTTTTAAAATTGCAAAGTTCATATCTGCTCCTCTCTAATTAATGGATAAATTCTTATTTCACCAAAAAATTCTTTTTGTCTTGCAAAAACTTGCCGTAAACGAATAAGCTCAAGAAGCGCTAAGAACAAGACAATAATTCCTTTTCTTGTTTTCTCAAGTTGCATAAGTTCTTCAAATAAAATATATTTCTTACCATTAAGATAATCTAATATTTGTCTCATTTTTTCTTCAATATGTATCTCTTCTATTACTATTTCTTTATACTCTTTTGGTACTTTACGTAAAACTTCATTCAACGCGGTAAGTAAATCAAATATTGTAGCTTCAAGATAATAATCATCTTCAGTAAATATTGGCAGCTTCCTGTAGAACACATTTCTTTCAACAGATTCTCTTGGACGTAAGAAATTCATAACTACATTTTTATATTTTTGATATTCAACTAATCTATCAACAAGTTGCTTCCTTATTTGTTCAACTTCATCTTCAAGTTCTTCCTGTGGTTTTGGTAATAAACTTTTTGATTTTATTTCCATCAAAGTTGCTGCCATAACTAAAAACTCGCCTGCTATGTCAAGGTTTAATTCTTTCATTAGATCCAGATATTCTAAATATTGATGAGTTATTTCGGAAATTGGGATGTCGTAGATGCTGAAATTATTCTTTCTGACAAGATATAAAAGCAGGTCAAGCGGTCCTTCAAATATGTCAAGTTTTACTTCGTAGGTTTGTTGCTCCATATAACCGAGTTAGTAAAAATTATCTTAAAATTTTAACCAGAAACCGACCCCGCGTCGGCTAAAAGGGTTATAATAGGCCAATTAAATTTTTAACTTCATTAATAGTTTGTTTTGCAACAGATGATGCTTTACTCTGACCTTCAGAAATAATTTCTTCTATTTTTTTAGGTGTAAACTTTTCTCTCTTTTCTTTTATAGATTGAAGGATATCAATTAGAATTTTTATAAGATTTTTTTTATCTTCAACACAACCTAATTTACCAGCTCTACATAAACTCTCTATGTCTTTTGCTTCGTTCTGATTAAAAACTTTATGAAATGCTAAAACTACACAATTTTCAGGATTGCCAGGATCGTTTTTCCTTATCTTTGTTGGATCAGTAAACATCTGCATTACTTTTTGTCTAACATCTTCTTCTGTATCAGTTAAATAAATACAATTATTATATGACTTTGACATTTTTCTTCCGTCAATCCCGGGAATGTACGGTGTTTCGGTTAATAGCGCTTGTGGTTCAGGAAAACATTTACCGTAGAAACTGTTGAACCTTCTTGCAATTTCGCGTGTAAGTTCAATATGTGGAATTTGGTCCTTACCTACAGGGACAACTTCTGCTTTATACAATAAAATATCTGCTGCTTGTAAAACAGGATAGCCTAAAAATCCATAAGTCTTAAGGTCTTTTGAAGATTGTTCTCTTAATTGTTCCTTATATGTAGGGCAGCTATACAACCATCCAAGCGGTGTCAGCATTGAAAAAAACAAGTGAAGCTCAGAATGTTCAGGCACATCTGACTGACAAAAAATTACTGCTTTTTGAGGATTTATACCACAAGATAACCAATCAGCTACAATATCATAAGTATTTTGTTTTATATCTTTTGTGTTATCATATTCTGTAGTTAATGCATGTAAATCAGCTACCATAAAAAAACAATTATATTCTTCTTGTAGTTTAATCCAATTAGTTAACACCCCTGCATAATGTCCTATATGAAGTTTACCTGTAGGACGCATACCAGAAAGAATTGTTTTTCTTTTCATATCTAAAAATTCCTAATAGCTAAATTCAAACTTGTACAGGAATGGTAGGTAAAAAAAGTTTCACCAAAAAATTGACAATAGGAGACAATACCAACCATAATCCACCACTGTAAAGTAAGAATATTATAATAAAAAATCCGTATCTACCTAATATCAACTCATACTGTTGTGCCAAACTATACGGCAATATTCCTTCCAAAACTTTACTTCCGTCAAGCGGTGGTATTGGTACCAAATTGAAAACTCCTAATATAACATTTATCATTACACCATATATGAAAATAATATCTGCACCATAAAGTTCAACACCATACCTACGTAGAATATAATACACAAAACTAAAAATTCCAGCTGTGAAAAAATTAGCAAGTGGTCCTGAAAGTCCAACTACCATTATCTGTATTCTTGTCATAAAAAACATATTAACAGGTACTGGTCTTGCCCAGCCAAAAAGTGGTAGACCGCTTATCATAGCTAAAATAGGCAAAATAACTGTACCTAACAAATCAATGTGCGCAAGAGGATTCAATGTTAACCTTCCCAACACACGTGCAGTGTCATCACCTAATCGTTCTGCAGTTTTCCCGTGAGCATATTCATGAACACTTATTGCGAAAAGTAATACCGGATATTGAACTAAAAGTTTCGTTATAAAATCCATAAAATTTCACCACCTATTTGTTACCAGAAAAATAAATATACTTATAAAACTCAGAAACCAACAGTAGTATGAAAAAAATCTTATTTTTGATTTTTTCACAATCATAACTAAAAATTTCAGTGCAAGTAATGCTGTAATGAATGCAACTAACATTCCTGTCAAATAATTAATACTAAACTTTTCACCCAGTGATAAAGCTTCTTTTAGTTCCACTAATGTTGCACCAAATACTGCAGGTATCCCAGCAATAAAGACAAATTTTATAGATTCATTTTTTTCTATGTTTAACATAAACATACTGCCGATTGTAGCACCTGAACGGGATATACCAGGAAGGACTGCTATACCTTGAGCAATCCCAATAAGTACCGCACGTAAGACACCCAAGTTTTCAACACTGGTTATGTTAGAACTTTGTTTCTCATAATTCTTTTCTGCAATAAATAACCATAAACCCGTAATACCAAGAAAGAGGCCTGTCAAAAACAAATTATCATAAACAAAACTGAAATATTTTTTTATACCTAAACCGATGATACCGGTAGGAATGCTTAAAATTATAATGTAGAATATTATTTTTGGTTTCCTAAGATAATCTATAATTTCACGAAAAAACATAACTATAACCGCAAGAATTGTCGCAAAATGTAAAAGAACATCATAAAATAACATTTCTTTTAAACCAAATATATTTTGAAACAATACGAGATGTCCTGAACTTGAAATTGGTAAAAACTCAGTAATTCCTTGTACCAGACCCAGAAATAATATCTGTATGTTCATATGCAGTATTACTTTCGTACCGATTATTGTCATCACCAGTTTGGTTGTAAACACTATATGTCTTAAACGCTATCTCTGCTATAAAATTTTTTGCTGCACGTTTATAAAGTGATTGTACAAGGATACAAATTACAAACTCGCCTTTATGTGTATAAACAATCCCCGCATCGTGACATAAGTCACGCATCAAACCTGTCTTATGTGCTACTACAGTTTGAGGTGGTAGTTTCTTTGGTAACCTATCAGAAATTTTTTGTTGTAATAAATACCACAGCATCTCCGCTGATGCTCTCTTAGATATCAAAGAACCTTTATATATTTTTTCAAGTAAATAACCTATATCTTCAGCCGTTGTATAATTTTCTATACCATTACGTCGTGAATTCAAATCCATCACATATCTGTTGACGGTTGTATTTTTAAGCTCAAGGGTTTTAAAAATTTCGTTGAAACGTTTCAACCCTACACGTTCAATCAACATATGTGTCGCAATATTGTCAGATATCGTAATCATCAACTCTACCAATTCTCTTATTTTAAACTTTGTTCCATAAGGATAACTTTTTATTATCCCTGCGCCACCACAACGATGTTTTTTCTTATACACGAGAAATTCATCTAAAGAAAGTTCACCTTTTTCAGCTAAATAGTAAACAGCTGCCATTATTGGTACTTTAATTATGCTAGCCGCGGGTATTAACTTTTCAGAGTTTATTTTGACTTCATACTGGGTAGACATATCTTTTATGTATATAGCAACTGTCGCATTATATTGTTTTTCAAATTTTTCAGTATAAGAAACAATATCTTTCTGTAGTATTTCTAAACTTTGAATTTTAAGATCGTATTTTCTATAAAGAGAATCAATTTTTGATATAAAAATACCAACGATGGAAGCCAATAATATATTTATAGCAACGACGATTGATGGTAAATTTTTTACATCTATTTTCATACTACATATTCGTTTTTTATCTTTTCAAATTTAAAGTTAAGTTCTATAAAATGTGCTAACTTAAGAAGGTTTGATTCTTTAAAATGTGGTGCAATAAGTTGTAATCCTATAGGTAAACCTTGGTTGTCATACCCACAAGGTATTGACATTCCAGGTAAACCTGCTAAATTACACGGTATTGTAAAGATGTCTGATAAATACATTTGTAACGGATCATTAATTTTTTCACCAAGCTTAAACGCAGTTGTTGGCGTAGTTGGTGCAATTATAAAATCAACTTTATTAAATACTCGCATAAAATCTTCAAAGATTAACTTTCTAACCTTTTGTGCTTTGAGATAATACGCATCGTAATATCCTGAAGATAAAGAATATGTGCCTAACATTATCCTTCGTTTAACTTCCGCACCAAAACCTTCCTGTCTGGTCTTTCTGTACATATTTATAACTTCAGGATAATCATCTTCTGTTTTAGATGAACTTTTGTACCCATACTTAACACCGTCATATCTTGCAAGATTTGAAGAAGCTTCCGACGGTGCAATTATGTAATATGTAGCAACAGCATATTCAGTATGTGGTAACGAAACTTCTTCTATTTTAGCTCCACTACGTGATAAGAATTCTATCACACTAAAAATTTTCTGTCTTATTTCTTCTTGTATACCTTCTATAAAATATTCCTTTGGAATTCCTATTTTTATATTTTTTATAAAGTTTTCGTCAACAGTTTGTAACTCTCCAGTAAACTTTTCTTGTGGCAAATTAACACAAGTTGAATCTTTGTCATCATATTGACAGATGATTTCTGCAACTATTGCACAATCATATACATTCCTTGCAAAAACGCCGATCTGGTCCAATGAAGAAGCAAAAGCTACAAGTCCATATCGTGAAACCCTACCATAAGTTGGTTTCATCCCAACAACACCACATAACGCTGCTGGTTGTCTTATAGAACCGCCAGTATCAGAACCCAACGCTACCGGTACTTCACCAGAAGCAACCGCTACTGCGGAACCGCCAGAGGACCCCCCAGGTATCCGTGAAAGATCATAAGGATTACGAGTGATACCAAAATATGATGTTTCCGTAGAAGAACCCATTGCAAATTCGTCCATATTTGTCTTACCTATAAACACTGCACCTGCAGATCTTAAAAATTCTATCACAGTTGCGTCGTATGGAGCAATATAGTTTTCTAAAATCTTTGACCCACAGGTTGTTCTTTTACCTTTTATACAAATATTATCTTTTATCGCTATAGGTAAAAACTTTGTGTTATAACTATTAAAGTCTAATTCATAATCAAAGATAGTAATGAAAGCATTAAGTTGTTTTTCAACTTGGTTTATCCTACCAAGTATTGATTTCAGAACTTCCTTTTGCGAAATCTCTTTTTTATTTATCAAATCTTGTACGGTTCTAAGTGACAATCTATAAAATTCCATAAATAAAAATATATAAAAAACTTCAGTAAAACTCAACATATATTGAAAAATTTACTGTTTTTTAGTATATCTCTAAAAATTCAATTTAAAGATTTTTATAGATACTGAGGTAATAAATAATGAAAAAACTAAAACTTGGTTTGCCAAAAGGGTCACTACAACAAAATACATTCGAGTTGTTCAAAAAAGCAGGATTTAAAATCTATACAGAAACAAGACAATATAAACCGTACTGTGATGATGAAGAATTAGATATTACACTCGTCCGTGCACAGGAAATACCAAAATATGTTGAATCAGGAGTATTTGATTGTGGTATTACAGGTTATGATTGGATTTTAGAAACAAATGCTAAAGTAAAACAAGTTTGTGAACTACTTTATGCTAAGTCTGGCTTCAGACCTGTTAGATGGGTTGTTGCTGTACCTGAGGATTCTAATATAAATTCAATAAAACAACTTAAAAATAAAAAAATTGCTACTGAACTTGTAAACTATGTAAAAAAATATTTTAAGTCAAAGGGTATCCCCGTAGAAGTAGAATTTTCTTGGGGAGCAACTGAAGTTAAAGCTCCTGAACTTGTAGATGCTATAGTTGAACTTACAGAAACTGGAAGTTCATTAAAAGCAAATAAGCTAAAAATTATTGACGAAATTTTAGTCTCAACAACACGTTTTATTGCAAACCAAAACTCTCTAAAAGATCCGTGGAAGAAAGAAAAAATAGAAAATATTTCAATGTTACTAAAAGGCGCGTTGGAAGCTGAAGGTATGGTTGGGTTAAAAATGAATGTAGAGAAGAAAAACTTACAAAAGATTGAAAATATATTACCTTCGCTTAAAAATCCTACGATATCACAACTTTCAGACCCTGACTGGGTCGCAGTAGAAGTTGTACTTAAAGAACAAGAAGTAAAGAAGATTATACCACAACTAAAAAAATATGGTGCTCAAGGTATTATTGAATATCCGTTAAACAAAGTGGTTTATTGAGTTTGTTGAGTTTATTAAGTTTTTTGAGCTCGTTGAGTTATAGAGTTCATTCAGTTTGCTAAGTTCGTAGAATTAAAAAAACAAAAAGTTTGTAGTGGTATCTCAATTTATTTCAAAAACTCTAAAGGTTTTGCTAAACAAATAATTCATACAATTTTATTATCTATTTCAAAAATATCAGCAGAGTTACAAAGTCATTTTGTCTCATACTATAAATATATTTTCTTACTAACGAATTTTTGTGTTTATATAATCTATGTGAAATCATTTAAAAATAATTCAAGATAATTAAACACTTAAAGTAAAACGTCAGCAGATAAAACACAGATTTATAACTTTACAAACCCGAAAAAATCAATAAACTCAATGAACTCCATAAACTCTACGAACTCAGTCAGAGTACGTTTCGCACCTTCACCTACAGGTTTTTTACATATTGGAGGATTAAGAACTGCATTATTTAACTATCTTTTTGCAAGACATAATAACGGTAAATTCATTTTGAGAATAGAAGACACTGACAGAACTCGTTATGTAGAAGGCGCAACTGAAAATTTAATTTCTATACTGAACTGGTGCGGTTTAGATTATGATGAAGGTCCATTTTTAGATAACGATGGAAAAATTTGTCAAAAAGGTGATTTTGGTCCATATATTCAATCTCAAAGGATTGAAATTTATAAACGGTTTGCAGAAGAGTTGTTAAAAAAAGGTGCTGCGTATAGATGTTTTTGTACACCACAACGTCTTGAAGAGTTAAGAAAGACGCAACTTTTAAACAAACAACCTCCAATGTATGACAGATTTTGTAGGAACATATCTCAAAAAGAATCTGATGAGCGTGCTAAGTCTGAACCTTATACAATAAGGCTAAAAATTCCTGACGAAGAAATAGTTTTTAACGATATTATTCGTGGTGAAGTAAAATTTGACGGCAAACTTATAGATGACCAGATTCTTCTTAAATCCGACGGTTACCCAACGTACCATCTGGCAAATGTAGTGGATGACCATTTAATGCAGATAACACATGTTATCCGTGGCGAAGAATGGCTTTCTTCAACACCTAAACATGTTTTACTTTATAGATACTTTGAATGGGAACTACCAAAATTTGCACATCTACCGTTACTTCTTAATCCTGACAGGTCAAAACTTAGTAAACGCAGTGGTGATGTTTCCGTTGAAGATTTTAAAAAAGAAGGTTATCTTCCTGAAGCTTTGATAAACTATGTAGCATTACTTGGTTGGTCTACCGAAGATTCACAACAATTTTTTACTAAACAAGAACTTATTGAAAAATTTTCATTAGACCGGTGTTCAGAATCATCAGCAATTTTTGACAGACAAAAAATGCTCTGGATGAATGCTGAATATGTTCGTAAAACTTCTTCTGACAAACTTTATGTTTATGCTTTACCATTTTTAGAAGCTGCTGGTTTCAAAATTAATGAAGACAATAAAAGTTATATTATTAAACTTATTGAAGCAGAAAAAGAGAGAATTAAACTTTTAAAAGATGTTCCATATTTGATAGAATACTTTTTGAAACCAGACGATGAAATAATCTATGATGAAAAAGCTACAAAAAAATATCTCTCAACGAAACAACATAAAAAAATTCTTGAAGAAATTTATGAATTGTTGATAAAAATAAGTAATTTTGATAAAGTAACATTAGAAAATGAGATTAGAAATTTTTGCCAACAAAAAGGATATAAAACAACTGAAGTGTTTCATCCATTACGTGTTGCTGTATCAGGCCGCAGCGAAGGTATAGGACTTTTTGACCTACTAGAACTTTTAGGAAAGCAAAAAGTAATCAACAGAATTCAGAATGTTTTAAAAAAATTTAACTTCTCAGAATAAACAATGTGGAGGTTCCCCCACAATGACAGAAAAAAATGAGATAAACTTATTTATAGCTCTAATAACATCCTTAGCTTCAACATGCTGGATGCAACTCGGTAAGGTTCCAAACCCGATGACAAACAAAATTGAAAAAGAACTTGAAAATGCAAAGTTTACAATAGACCTTTTGCGAATGTTGAAAGATAAAACTCAAGGCAACCTTACCGCTGACGAAGAAAGATTGTTACTATCAGTCATAGCAGATTTAGAACTAAACTATGCTGACGAAGTTAAAAAAGAAGGTAGCAAAAG
>JANXDG010000051.1 GCA_025059805.1 Endomicrobiia bacterium | reverse complement strand
TATTTCTAATTGCGAATTTTCACATATTGTATTCTTCAGTGAATGTTCCTTAAGTGAGTGCAGAAAAAAATCTTTGTTTATTCCCAAAGCTTCACCAATGACAATTGTAATTTTCTCTACTTTTTTTGGTTTTTTCTTTTTAATCTCATCAAAAATTAAATATGCAATATCTTTCGCTAAACTGTGTTCGTGCATTGTATTTGTTTCTCCTTTCTAAATATATTCGCAATTTTAGATACAACTTCGTCAGCAATAATTTTAGTTTCTTGTGATATCTGCTCAGCTATTCGTAAATTTTTAATCCTGATGCCTAATAAGTAAACTTCTGGTGAAAGTTTGTATTTTTCTTGTGAAAACTTTTGTATAAGTTCTATAATTGTATCTAACGATACATTATGAGTTGAGAATACAAAATTCTTAATTTGTGTTGGGACAAGAACTACAAATTTTTTATTTTTCAGATTATGTACTGCGTCAATAAAAATTATAATATCAGCTTTTAGATTTACTATTGGGTAGATACAACTCTCAATAGCATTATCTATTTTTATCACCTTTATATTACCCAAACTTATTTTGTTTAATAACTTGTCTGCAATATAACAACCAACACCATCATCACCACGAAGTGTATTCCCTACACCAACAAACACAACAGTTTTTCCATTTATGTCACTAAGAATTTTTTCTAATGTATAGAACTCTGTATGAATATCATTCATCTTTTAAATTCTCGCAAAATTGTATGGAGATTTATAAACACCACAATCTGTAATTATAGCTGTTATTAACTCAGATGGTGTAACATCAAACGCTGGATGTAACACCTTCGCATTTTTTAATGTAATCAATTTATTATTTATATACTTAACTTCCTTATCTGAACGTTCTTCAATTTTAATGTATTCCCCACTCGGTATACTAACATCTATACTACTAAACGGTGCTGCAACATAAAACGGAATATTATGATATTTTGCAAGTATAGCAAGGTTATAAGTACCGATTTTGTTTGCAGTATCACCATTTTTTGCAATTCTATCCGCACCAACGATTATACAATCTACACCTTTCTGTTTTATAACATAAGCTGCCATATTGTCAGTAATCATAGTAGATGGCACACCAGCTGTCATAAGTTCTAAAACTGTCAATTTTGCACCTTGTAAGTATGCCCTTGTCTCATCAACATATACATGTTCTACTTTACCTTTTTTATATCCCTCAATAATAATACCTAATGCAGTACCAACATCACCACAGGCAAGCGCGCCTGTATTACAATGTGTCAACACCACTGAATTTTTGTTTAACAACTCAACACCAAACTTTACAAGTTTCATCAAAGATTCTGAATTTTCATTTTGTATTTTCACCATTTCATTTAGTGTTAATTCATATAAATTTCCTGCGTTTTCATTTGACAATATAAATTCTTTAAGTCTATTCACTACATAGAACAGATTATACGCTGTTGGCCTGCTGGATAAAATTTTATTCACAGCGTCTTCTATAAACTTAGTTAATTTAAACTTTCGTAACTTAGCTTCCTTGACTGCTAAAACAACCGCCCAGCCACCAACAAGACCTATCGCTGGTGCACCACGTACCACCATCTGTTTAATACATTTAACCACATCCTTATAATTAAGACATTTATAATATTTTCTTTCAAATGGAAGTTTGCGCTGGTCAAGTATATAAAGCACATCATTTTTCCAAAAAAATGGCAACATTCTATTAAATTTCATTAAATTTTTATAAGCTTAAAAAGAGTTTTAATATGGAAGTATAAAACTTCTTAAGGGATACAATCTAACAACTCACGAATTTCCTCGTCTGACTTACCTTCAATTTCAATAGTTTTTTCTTTCCCACGATGACCTTTCCTTAAATATACATCTTTAAGTTTAACACCGAAATGTTCCGCAATAATTTTTTTTACCAAACTATTTGTCTCCTCACTGTCAACATCTTTAGTTTTAACACATACTCGTAAAACACAACCAACACGAGATACAATCTCGTTATGTTTAGAATTTGGCAAAACCCTTGCCTTTATTATCATACCCCTCTCACCCCCTAAAATTGCAAAATTATCCTTTACTTAAAAGTTGAGACAATTCTTTTGCTCTAAGAAACGCTTTGTTTACCGCTTTAAAAAATATACCATCAAGATTATTCTCATAAAAAACCTTCAACGCTTGTTCAGTAGTTCCACCTTTTGAAGTAACAGCATCTTTTAACACCTTTGCTTGCAATTTTTGTTTCACTAACATTTCCGCTGCACCTAAAATTGTATAGTTTACCACAATTGGTATAACTCTCTTTGGTAACCCAAGCTTATTAGCTATTCTTTCTAAAATTTCAGCAATGTAAAATATATACGCAGGGCCAGAACCTGAAAAAGCAGTGATTAAATCCATCTTGGTTTCAGGAATTTCTATCACTACACCTTTTTTTTCAAAAAGTTGTTTCACAAATAAATAGTTTTTCTCCGTACAAAATTTATTCTTACAAATTGCTGTTACACCACTACCTACTTTAAGTGGTAAATTAGGCATTGCACGAATAATCTGTATCTCACCACATAAAAAACTACTAATTGTCTTAATTTTAATACCAGCAGCAATTGATACCACAACTTTATTCTTGTCAACAACTCTTGATATTTCATTAAACAATTCTTTTATCTGCTGTGGTTTAACCGCTACTATAAACACATCCGATTTTTCTACAAGTTCAATATTAGATTTCACCACCTGTACATTATATTGATTTCTTATTCGTTTAAGTTTCAAACTGTCAATATCAAAACAAAAAACATTCTTACTACCAACTAAAGATTTCGCAGATTCAACTAATACTTCACCCATATTACCACAACCACAAACACCTATCCTTTTCATCGTTTATTAAGAAAACAATAAACTTCCTATACGTAACATATTTGATCCTTCCTCTAACGCAACACGATAATCATTACTCATCCCCATAGAAAGTATATCAAAACCTTTAATTTTTGTCTTTAACTTACAAAAAATCTCATACGCTCTTTTAAAATAAGGACGAGTAAGTTCAGGATTATCAAAATATGGCGCCATTGTCATAAGACCAACTATGTTTAAGTTA
>JANXDG010000018.1 GCA_025059805.1 Endomicrobiia bacterium | reverse complement strand
TTTATCTCTTCTTTAGTAAGATTTGTTCGCAATAATCTAACTCCACAGTTTGATACTACAAAATTGTTAGCTACAAAATTATGGTGTTGCCATTCTACGGTAAAATCGTATACAAAATCGTCAAAATTCAACTTTTTAATTTTAACAATTTTATCCCATACCATTCCAGACATACCAAGACCAGAAGTTTTTTCTTCTATAAATGTGTCAAAATTTATAAAATTTTTAGTTATTCTTGGGCCTGTTTTTCTTTTTTCATAGTAAGTTCTTTCTAAAAATCTAAAATTAATTTCTTTATCTATTAAATTTTTTAGATCTACTAATTTTATTTCGTTATTTTTTGCATTTAGAACTATTTGTTCTACAAGTTGTCTTTTTTTAATTAACTTCTGCTTAAGTTTTAAATATACAACTGCTGCGTTCGCCAGGTATTGACGAAATGTGTTGTAATCAAAACCAACTTTTGAATAAAGATTTATTAAGGTCTCTATATCGTTAGATAGGATTAGTTTTATTCTACAGGTCTTTTCATTGTTAGTGTAGTAATCAACAGAAATTTTTTGGGTTTTAACACCAAATTCACGAAGTAGCCCTGAAATATTCTTTAAGAACTTAACACCGTTGTTTAAGAATTTCTTTGTCTTGTTAATTGATATAACAGGACAATAAAATGTTTTTCTGTTGGTTGTTAACACATTAGGTTTGGACAATTCGGCAGAAAAGAATGCACTTAAAAACAGTCTTTTTTGCCATAAAGGTAGCTTAAATAACCACTTGGGTAGCCGAAACTCTTTTTTTGTTTTGTTTCCACAAGGTGTTCCACAAGCAATTAACAAAAACGCTAAACTTGAAGAAGAAACAACAAGAACATTCTCTTGCGTTTCAAATTTATATTTTTTATAGTAAGTTTTTATTTCATGATTTCTTTTTCTTGTATATATTCTTGCACTGTATCCTATTTCCTCTATGTCTTTTTTAATTTTTTCTAAATCATCCTTTTCTCCCCAAAAATATATAATCCCTTTTGAAGAACTTTTAACAAAATGAATATTGCCATCACCATATATATACCCTATAAGTTTAATAATTAACGGAAATTTTGAAGAGTTGAATTTTAATGGAAGCAAATTTTTATAGTGAAGTTCATTTAAGATCTGTTTCAATGCATTACCTTTGTCTTTCTTTCTAAACTTAAAAAATATTTTTCTTATATCTTCTTCTGAAACAACTTCCCCATCTTCAGGTTCCTGGTATTCTACGCCTTCAAATGGGTACAAAGCAACTTCTTCTAATAATTTTATATTCTTTAATTCTTTCATACCATCCTTCGTATAAAAAGGATGGTCCTCTGTGGAGATTATTTTATAGCCAGACCCTGTTTCTAATTCATAAACATCGTTTTTAGGTTTAAATTTTATAAATCTTATAATTTTTGTGAAAATCGTTTTTTCTTTATTGAAGTCAAAAGTAATAATATTTTCCTTATTCCAAATAGATTCAAAATCTTTTATTTTTAGTTTGAAACCAAACCTATGCAACACCTCACTCTCTCCTGAAAGGCAATTTATGTCATACCCAATTCCACCTGGAGAAATCACTCCATCTGAAATCCTAAACGCAGCAACACCACCTATAGGAAAACCATACCCCCAGTGGACATCAGGCATTGCAAGAGAAACCTTTTCAATTCCAGGAAGGGTTGCAACATTTTGTACTTGTTCAACTGCTTTGTCTTCTATAACTTTTTTTATAGTATGGTCATTAGCATAAATTATTCCGTGTACATGCATTTTACCAGTCTGAGGTACTTCAAACCTATAATTATCTATTTTTTTAAGATTCATACGCCGTTTCTCCTTGCAAAAATATAAGTAAGTTTTTCCCAGATATGAAAAAATTTAAGTTTGTACTTGCTTTTTCTTTTGTAAGACAAAGTAACAAAAGAAATAACTATTTAGGTTTCTTTTTGGTTACTTTTTCTTTTCCTTATAAAGAAAAAGTAACTGCCGTGGGTGGGATTTGAACCCACACGAGTTTCCTCATACCGTCCTGAGCGGTACCTGTCTGCCAGTTCCAGCACCACGGCAACCTTTTAACCGACGCGGGGTCGGTTTATTATTGAAAAACAAAGAAGAATTTTTAAATGCGACACATCCAGAAATAACAAATAAAACAAACTTTACAGATCAACAAAACAACTAAGAATGGATTAAATTTAACTGAAATTACAACCGAAAACCGTCCCCGCGTCGGCCTCGGTTATCTCGCTATTATACCTAAAGCTATAGTAACATATGACAAAATTATGACTGTTGGAGAAACAACACTTGCCCAGTTGTTACCTTCAGGATTAGTAAAAGAAAGTAGTATAAATCCTATGACGAGACCAACCACTCCTAATAATATTATCTTCCAACCAGTTTTGCTGATACCATCAGTTGGTGTTTTTTGTTGTACTTGTGTTGCTACAACTTTCTTCTGTTTTTTGTCACTCATCTAATGTATGTTGACCTAAGTAAAAACTTTTAAGACACAACTGATTGAAAATTACAATTAACGCACTATATTCGGTATTGCGTAACCACGTAATTCGTTATTGAGCTGTTCTAACTTTTTAATACGTTCAGATATTGGTGGATGTGTTGAGAACAAAGTTAACACATCTTTACCTTTAAGTGGATTAACTATAAACATATGTGCAGTTGTCGGATTAGCCTCTTGTAATGGCACTCTTTGCACAGTTTCGTGTAGTTTTCTTAACGCATTTGCTAAACTTAAAGGATCAGAAGTTGTAATACCTGCAGTCCTGTCAGCTTCATACTCACGAGAACGAGAAATTGCAAGTTGGATTATCATAGCAGCGATCGGTGCTAAGATTATCAAAACTAACAAACCAATTGCTTCAAGTGGACTTCCGCCACGGTCATCCCTACGTCTTAACCCGCCAAACATTAACGCCCATTGTGCCATCCGTGCAAGCATAAAGATAGCCCCTGCGATTGTTGTCGCAACAACAGAAATTAAAGTATCACGGTTCTTAATATGTGACAACTCGTGCGCAATAACACCAGCTAACTCTCTTTCATTAAGCAGGTTAATAATACCGCTTGTAAGCACAACTGCAGAATTTTTAGGATTTCTACCAGTAGCGAAAGCGTTCGGCGTAGGTGTGTTAATTATACAAACTTTTGGCATTGGTAGGTTCATCTTCATAGTAAGTTCTCTGATTATAGAAAAAATTTCTGGGTAATCACTTTCTTTAATTTCTTTTGCACCGTACATCATCAACACTATCTTGTCAGAAAACCAGTACGCGATACCGTTCATCATCAACGCTAAGAAAAACGCGTACCACATTCCTTCCTGTCCTGCGACTAAGTTCCCCACAAGGACGAACAAAATTATTAGCGCAAGCATAAGTAATGTCGTTCTAAAAGTATTCATATGTTTATTACCTCCTTAAGTAAAAAATTAATGTTGAAACTATATATAAAATTAGATTACAAAATTAACAAATTAGTTTCAAGTAAAACAATATTTATGTAACTAATTGACGGAAGCACTTGCAATAAAATTTTTTTTATTGTAATTGAAATTACCTATGAATGAAGAACTACCTAAAGCGTACGAACCAAAACAAACCGAACCAAAAGTTTTAAACTTCTGGCTTGAGAAAAAATTGTATCATTCTGAAATCATACCTGACAAAAAACCTTTCGTTATAGTAATCCCGCCACCAAACATCACTGGTGCACTGCATATGGGACACGCGTTAAACAATACACTACAAGATGTTATAATTCGTTTGGCAAAGATGAACGGGTATAACACTTTATGGCTACCTGGTACTGACCATGGCGGTATTGCTACACAAAATGTAGTTGAACGACTTTTGTTAAAACAAGGGAAAACAAAACATGATCTTGGCAGAGAAAAATTTTTAGAATTTATGTGGCAATGGAGAAAAGAAACCGGTGATACTATACTTCATCAGTTGAAACAACTTGGTTGTTTATGCGATTGGGACAGGACAAGATTTACAATGGATGAAATTTGTTCCAAAGCTGTATATAAAGCGTTTAAGATTTTGTTTGAACAGGGATATATTTACCGTGGTGAACGTATTGTAAACTGGTGTCCACGATGTCAAACCGCACTCGCTGATATTGAAGTTGAGTATAAAGAAGAAAAAACAAAATTGTGGTACATAAAGTATCC